>JAFGGR010000017.1 GCA_016930475.1 Clostridiales bacterium
CACGCAGTGATGCCTCAAGGATCTCCTTTCGATCCGACTGTTCGGAGCGGCGGTCGACGGCCTCCAGGATCTCTTTGGCGAGCTTCTCGCTCGTGGTCAGCGTGATCGCCGACGCGAGCTTGTCGTGCTCGGCCTGGGAGAGCATGTCCGCGGCGACGAATTCGGGATCGGCCGACTCGTCCGCGAGGATCAGTATCTCGCTGGGTCCGGCGAACATATCGATGTCGACCTGGCCATATACCAAGCGCTTGGCGGTATTGACGTAGATGTTGCCCGGACCGCAGATCTTATCGACCCGCGGGATCTCAAGCGTGCCGCAGGCCATCGCGCCGATGGCCTGCGCGCCGCCGACTCGGTAAATCTCGTCGGCGCCCGCGATGCGGGCGGCGGCGAGGATGACGGGGTCGACGGTGCCGTCGGCGCGCGGCGGCGTGCACAGCACGACGCGCGGCACGCCCGCGACTTTGGCGGGGATGACATCCATCAGCACCGTTGAAGGCAACGGTGCCGTCCCTCCGGGCACATAGACGCCGGCGACGGCCAAGGGCCGCACCAACATACCGACCTCGGTACCCGGTCCGTTTTGGATCATATAACCGGACTCCAGTTGCTTCTCGTGGAAAGCGCGAATATTCTCCGCAGCTTTTGTCATGATCCGAATCAACTCATCGTCGATCGAATCGTAGGCGCGGTCCAATTCTTCCTCCGTGACCCGAAATCCTCCGGGAGCGATCTTCACGTTATCAAACGTAAGCGTATACTCGCGCACCGCGTCATCTTTTCGACGGAAAATATTGTCCAGGATCTCTTCGACCGTTTCCATGATCGATCCCAACCGCATCTTTCCGCGCATTCCCAACTCTTCACAGATCGAAACCAGGTTCTCGGCATCGGCATTGATCCATTTACATTTCATCGGTATGTGCCCCCGTTACTCTTTATCTTTTCCCAGCTGAGCGCGGATCGCGTCCAGCATCGGCATGATTTCTTTGGCCTTCATCTTCATCGAGACCCGATTGACGACAAGCCTCGCCGAAATATCCGCGATGACTTCCAGTACATCCAGGCCGTTTTCGCGCAATGTCCTTCCGGATTCTACTATATCGACGATCACCTCGGCAAGACCGATCAGCGGCGCCAGTTCGACGGAACCGTTGAGCTTGATGATCTCGACGCTCTCCCGCTTGGTCTTTTCAAAATACGTTCGTGTGATGTTCGGATATTTCGAGGCCACGCGCTTATTGGGGATCCGGTTGAAGTTCCCTTTTAGTTTTTCCGGCCCGCACACACACATCCTGCATGCGCCGAAGCCCAGATCGATCACCTCGTAGAGCTGTCGGTTCTCTTCCATCAGCGTATCTTTACCGACCACTCCGATATCCGCCGCTCCGTACTCGACATAGGTCGGTACGTCGGCCGGCTTGGCCATAATGAATCGCAGTCCCGCCGCGGCGTCCTCCAAAATCAGTTTTCTCGAGTCTTCTTTTGCCATGGAGCAGTCGTATCCGGCGGCCTCCAGGAGCTCCAACGTCCGGTCCGCCAACCTTCCCTTTGAAAGTGCGATCGTAATCATTTTTCTTCCGTCTCCTCTTCCAAGCACGAACCGTCGTCCGCTTTAATAAAAATCACTTGCCCGATGCTGTTGCTTTTCGCGTATTCCCCCAAGGCCTTTTCGTCTTTCCCGGCGCAATCGAGGATCACTTTCATCTTTTTCTTTCGAAGCACCCGGGCCGCCTCGATCGCCTTTTTCCGCGATCCCGGTTCGTTATCGTATCCGATGACCGCATCCGTCGCCTTGCGCGCATACGCCCTTCCCTGGCGATGCATCGCTGCAATGCACAACGTGATTCCGATCGAAAAGCCGACCGCCGCCAGATCTCTTCCGAAAACCGACATCACCCGGTCATACCGACCTCCGGAAATGATCGGGAACCCGACCTCATGGGTAAAGCCCTTAAAAATCATCCCCGTATAATACTCGAGACTGCGAAGCATACCCATATCGAGAGATACATATTTCAGATACCCGTAATCCTCGAGCGTCTCCAAAACATCGCGCAGATTCGTCAGGGCCGCGCGTGCCCGATCTCCCCGGACGCGCTCCCACAGATAATCGATCGTTTCGTACGTTCCGAAAAGCGTCGGGATCATCAGAAGCGTTTCCCGGTCCCGCTCGTCTAAGTTCAAGCGGTCCGCCATCTTTTCGAGCATCACGGAATCCTTGCGGTCCACCAGTTTGGAAATCAAGTCCGCCTCTTCACCGGCGATGCCCCATTCCTCCATTAATCCGAGAAAGAAGTCCACCTGTCCGATCGCAATTTGCAAATCGGTAAGGCCGATTTCGAGCGCCGAGGCGATCGATAACGCGATCACTTCCGCATCCGCCTGCGCGTTCGAGACGCCCAAAAGCTCCACTCCGGCTTGCGCGAATTCCCTCTGCCGACCTCCTCCGGACTCGCGAAAACGATACATGTTTTCAACGTACGACAGCCGCAACGGGACCGGATGATCCTTCAAAACCGTCGCCGCCAAACGTGCCGCCGGAACCGTTCCGTCGTAACGCAGAGCCAGGATCCGGCCTTCCTGATCGGTCATCTTGTATAAATTCTCTTGCGAGACAAACTTTCCGCACGCAAACACATCGAAAAACTCGATGCCTGGTGTCTCGATCTCCTGATATCCCGAAGAATCGAAAAGCGTGCGCAGTTTCTTTTCGATCTTACGCTTCGCCGCGCAATCCTCCGGCAGCATATCGCTCAACCCGTCCGGGGTGTGGAATCGATAATTACTCATAACAAACCTCCCTGCGCTCTTTCGCTTTATCGCTTTACCTAAATAAAGCACTAAATCAAATGTATTATACGAGACACCCACACACTTGTCAACACAAAAGATAAAAATCCTTTTCGTCAACTCCTTATTTCAAAAACATTCCCCCGAAATACTTTTTCCTTTTCAATCGAAAAACACCGCCGCCTCCGCTTTTCGCGATATAATAATATTGGCTTGACAAACGGACTACGCTTTTTGTTGTTCAGTATAATCCGGAGGATGAACCATGGGTAACATTATCGATTATGTAAAGACCGAAATGCGAACCTTTGCACAGAAGCCTTTTTGTGCCGTAGACAGCTTGGTTTTGTCTCAAATCTCTTATTTGGATATGGAAGACCTGGTCCCGAGTTTATATGACGACGAGCCCTCCGTGCCGGTCGGCAGTATTTTTCGGGCGGAGTGCTTTGATCAACTGGTCGGAAAGACATACATTCCCGAGAACAACCTTTCGCTTTTGACCGCATTGGTCGCCAGCCCGCGTTTTCGAAATATGAAGCTCAATTATTTCGTCAACGAAGTCGACGCGGAAGTTCAGATGCAGTTTTCCGCGGTGACTTTTTTCACGGACGAAGAGTCGGTCTACATCGCTTTTCGAGGCACGGACAGCACCATGGTCGGATGGAAAGAAGACTTGAATATGGCGTTTACGTACCCGCTTCCCGCGCAGGAAGCCGGATTGATCTATGTCGACGCCGTTTCCGGATTTCTTCCCAAGTCGATCGATGTTCGGATCGGCGGTCATTCCAAAGGCGGCAACATCGCTGTCTATTCGGCGATGAAGTGTCATCTTCCCTTCCGCAAGCAAATATTGGAAATATATAATCACGACGGTCCGGGCTTCACCAAGGAGGTGTTGGAGAGCGAGGAATTCCTTTCTGTGAGCGACCGAATTCGAAAGAGCATGCCACAGTCCTCGGTATTCGGGATCCTTTTGCACCAGCAGGAGAATTACTCGGTCATAGAGAGCAGCGGTGTCGGCGGCTTTCTGCAACATATCCCGTTTAACTGGTGCATCGAAGACGGAGATTTTTGTTATGTCGACAAGCTCGCGAACGGATCGAAGCACACCCACGCGACGGTCAACGAGTGGCTTTCGAATTTGTCCCAGGAGGACCGAAGACACTTTATTGACACGCTGTACAAACTGATCGAAGCGACGGAAGCCAAAACACTGAAAGATCTGACCGGCGACTGGCTCAAAGGAGTGGGCAAATTTTTGGCCGCTGCCAAAGAGCTCGATCCCGAAACCAAGAAATTCGTTCAGAGCACCTTTTCGGAATTGGTCAAGTTGTCCTTTAAAAATCTGAATCCCGTGCGTCAGGCCAAATCCACACCGGTTCTGATCCCCGAAAAGGACGATGGATCTTCCGACTAACGCTTTTTCAGTCCCCCGAAAAGGAGAACCGTGTGAAAATATTGACCCTTTTGATCAAAGGAATATTGCTCATCCTGTCCGCATACGGATTTTGGGTTTTTCTTCAGCCGGTGACCGTCGCCGGGATCATCAATATCGGCAACATCACCGGTATGCTTGTTTTTGTTGTTTTTACGCTTGTTGTTCTTTTCTTCGGGCGCTTGTCCCGATGGGTCCGCGCGCGGATGCGGATGAAGAAGCGCGGAGGAAAAATCATCGTGGTTTCGATCGCTGTGTTTCTCGTCCTTTGCATCGTCTGGTGTTGCGTTCTTTCCGTTCTGATGGCGCTTGCCGCATCCGACAAACCCGAGACGCCGGCTACCGTGATCATCCTCGGCTGTCGGGTCAACGGCGATACGCCGAGCCTGGCTCTGATGCGACGGATCGAAACGGCCGCGGATTACCTTCTGGACCACCCGTCCGTCCAAGTCATTGTCGCCGGCGGGCAAGGTTCCGACGAGTGGATCACCGAAGCGGAGGCAATGAAGCGGGTCCTGATCCAAAAAGGCATCTCCGGGGATCGAATCATCTTGGAGGACCGTTCGACCTCCACACTCGAAAATCTTACGTTTTCGCAAAGCCTTCTTGTCGAAAACGGCCTGGGTTCCTCAGTCATTATCGTAAGCGAGGGATACCATATGTATCGCGCCTTGTCCATCGCCGAGCGCATCGGATTGGATGCGCAGGGCCTTGCAGCTCCGACTTCCCGGTGGCTTCTCCCGACGTTCTGGGTACGCGAATGGTTCGGCATCACGCTTGAGCCTTTTCGGGGATAGTTATCGTTACTGTCCGAATGCTGTTCGATGATCGTACATGTTTTTTTCGTCATCCGTCCGTTCGCCTCCCAACAAATCACTGCGCCCATCCAAGATCCACTACCCGAAAAATATTTGTATATGCGGCAAGACTCTTGACACAAATGATTTCACGCGATATTATGACGATAATTCATAGTAAACCGACGAGTAAGAGTAGTAGCTATGTTTCCAAAATCACAGAGAGTCGCAGGCGGTGGAATTGCGACATGGCGGAACCCGGTGAATGGACTTACGAGGGCAGCCCGAACGATGGATTCAAGTAGGAGCTGACGGGGAACCGGCCCGTTATCAGGCGGACTCGTATGATCGTACGGGCAAAGGAGTGGATCGATCCGGATGAGCCGGTCGGTCAAGCAAGGTGGTACCGCAGGAGTGTAAGCTCTTGTCCCTGCAAAAGCAGTGGACGAGGGCTTTTTTGTATTTCAAAAATAACCGAAAGCACCATGTCGAAGGAGAAAGGCAGGAACGAATATGCATATCGCAGCAGCCATCAAAGCGATTATTGACGGAAACGATCTATCGGAGAAGCAATGCTACGACGCCATCTACGAGGTGATGTCCGGCGAAGCGACCGACGCCCAGATCGCAGGGCTTCTGATCGCCCTGCGCGTCAAGGGCGAGACGGTCGAGGAAATCACGGGCGGCGCCCGCGCGCTCGCGGAGCGCGCCAACCGGATCGCGCCCAAGGTCCCGATCTGCGTCGATCCGGTCGGCACCGGCGGCGACGGGACAAATACGTTTAATATTTCGTCGACGGCGGCGATCGTCGCCGCCGCGGGCGGCGCCTGCGTCGCGAAGCACGGCAACCGCTGTATCTCCAGTCGGAGCGGGAGCGCGGACTTCTACGAAGCGATCGGCATCAACATCGCCCTGGCCCCCGCCGCGGTCGAGCGTTGCATCGAAGAAGTCGGCTTCGGATTCATGTTTGCGCCGAACTTCCACCCGGCGATGCGCTTTGCCGGTCCGGTCCGAAGACAACTGGCAGTGCGCAACATCTTTAACATCCTGGGACCACTCTCCAATCCGGCCGGCGCGAAGGCACAAGTCCTGGGCGTATATGACCAAAAAATCATGGACTATATCGCAAAAACGCTCCAGCGCTTAGGCGAAAGCCATTCCCTGGTCGTTCACGGCTCCGACGGATCCGACGAAATCACCAACACCGGAGAGACCTACATCTGCGAGGTGTACCCCGACCGCATCGAAGAATACACGATAACGCCGGAGCAATTCGGAATGAAGCGCGTTACGCTGGACGATATACGGGGCGGAACACCGGAGGAAAACACCGAGATATCAATGAATGTTTTTCGCGGGCAAAAGGGGCCGCATCGCGATATCGTCGTACTGAACTCTGCGGCCACACTCTATGTCGCCGGCTTGGCGCCGACGCTCCCGGATGCAGTCCGACTCGCCGAAGAAACGATCGATTCCGGAAAGGCCCTTCGCAAGTTGGATCAGATCCGTACATTTACAAACCGCGACGACATCATCGATATGTAGTCCGTCGCGACCGAAAGGAAGTTAAAAAATGAACACGATCGATCAGGCCAAACATGGTTTTCAAACGGTAACGACCGGAACGATACTGGACCGGATCGTCGCCAAAAAATACGAGCGCATCCGCGTGCGTCTGGAGCATCGCCCGCTGAAGCAATTGGAAAAAGCGGCAAGCGACTCCCCGGCAATCGAAAAAATCTTCGAGCAGGCACTTATGTCCAACAACCTGTCGCTGATTGCAGAAATCAAGCGCGCTTCTCCGTCCAAAGGACTCATCACCGAAGATTACCGTCCCGTCGAGCAAGCGCAGGCCTACGTCCGAGGGGGCGCCGCGGCCGTTTCCGTCCTGACGGAACAGGACTTTTTCTTGGGAAGCGACCGGCATCTCACCGATGTCCGCTCCGCCGTCGACCTTCCGATCCTTCGAAAAGATTTTGTCGTCGATGAGGCCCAAATTTACGAATCGAGGATCCTCGGAGCGTCGGCGATCCTTCTCATCGCGGCCATTCTGCCGGACGAGGTGTTGAAGCGATTCATCCGGACATCGTCGGAGCTCGGTCTTTCCGTCCTCCTTGAGGTGCACACGATGGACGAACTCATGCGTGCGCTGGACACCGACGCGAAGATGATCGGCATCAACAATCGGGACCTGCACACCTTTCACGTCGATTTAATGACCACCGAGCGATTGGCTCCCATGATACCGGCCGGAAGGATCGTTGTCTCCGAAAGCGGCATATCCAAGCCTTCCGATGTCTCCCGCTGTTACCGAAGCGGCGTCCGCGCGGTACTGGTCGGCGAGACACTGATGCGAGAATCCTCCGATCCCGATCGCGTCGAAGAAAAGATGAAAGAACTGATCGGGTCCGTCCCGGTCCGCCGTGAAAATAACGAAACCGACAGAAAGGGTGATCAGAAATGACCGAAAATAAAAAAGGAAGATACGGTCCGTACGGCGGCAGATATTCCGGCGAAACGCTGATGCACGCGCTTTTCGAGCTTGAAAAGTCCTATCGCGAGGCACACGCCGACCCCGCTTTTCGGGAGGAATACGCTAGACTCTTGCGCGAATACGCAGGACGCCCTTCCCTTCTGTATCATGCGCAGCGAATGAGTCTCGATATCGGCACCACCGTTTACCTCAAGCGGGAAGACTTAAACCATACCGGCGCCCACAAAATTAACAACGTCCTCGGTCAGGCTCTTTTGGCCGTCCGCATGGGCAAAAAACGCCTGATCGCCGAGACCGGAGCCGGTCAGCACGGCGTCGCCACCGCGACGGCGGCGGCTTATTTCGGCTTGGAGTGCGACGTGTTCATGGGAAAAGAAGATATGATCCGCCAGTCGCTCAACGTCTATCGAATGGAACTTTTGGGCGCGACCGTCCACGAGGTCACCGACGGCACGGCAACACTGAAGGACGCGACGAGCGAAGCCCTTCGCGAATGGTCCCGCCGCATCGACGATACTTTCTATGTCATCGGCTCGGTCGTCGGCCCTCATCCGTATCCGGAGATCGTCCGCGACTTCCAGCGCGTTATCGGCGACGAGATCCGCGCCGAGATGCTCGAAAAGCACGGCCGCCTCCCCTCCGTCCTGATCGCCTGCGTCGGCGGCGGCAGTAACGCGATGGGTACCTTTTACCCGTTTATCGGGGACGCCTCCGTTCGTCTTCTGGCCGCGGAGGCCGGCGGAGAAGGCGTCGGATCCGGCCGGCACGCCGCTTCCGTCACTGCCGGTAGCACGGGAGTATTTCACGGCATGAAGTCCCTGTTTCTTCAGGATGACGAAGGCCAGATCACGCCGGTATATTCGATCTCGGCCGGGATGGATTATCCGGGCATCGGCCCGGAGCACGCATACCTGCACGATACCGGTCGTGCCCGATACTACCCCGTGACGGATCAAGAAGCCATCGACGCGTTCGAATACTTAAGTCGCATGGAGGGGATCATTCCGGCCATCGAGAGCGCACATGCCGTCGCGCTTTTGACTAAACTTCGATCCGAATTTACGCCGGACGATTTCGTCGTCGTTACGCTCTCCGGTCGCGGAGACAAAGACGTCGAAGCCATCGGAAGATATCGCGGAAAAATCAATTAAGGAGGCGAACGATGCGCAAAGATAACATCATCGACACGACATTCAAAAAACTGCGGGCAGAGGGAAAAAAAGCATTCATTCCCTTCGTTACCGCGGGCGACCCGGACATCGAAACCACGTATCGGATCGCCAAAGAAATGATTCAAAACGGAGCGAACCTCATCGAATTCGGCGTTCCGTACTCCGACCCGTCGATGGACGGCCCCGTCATCATGCGCGCCGACAAACGTGCGATGGATTCCGGGACACGCCTTCGGGACATTTTCGATTTGGTCGGAAAACTTTCCGTCGAATATCCCGAAACGCCCTTCCTTCTCCTTTTGTACTTTAACTCGATCTTTGTCTACGGCGTCGAACGGTTTTTCGATGCGGCCGAAAAGGCCGGCATATGCGGCCTGATCGTTCCCGACCTTCCCTTGGAGGAGCGCGCGGAAGCTCAGCCCTGCGCGGACGCGCACGGGATTTATCTGATTTCGATGGTCACCCCGACGTCCGAGGAGCGAGCCGAACAAATCGCAACGTCCGCGACCGGTTTTCTTTACTGTGTCACCAGCCTCGGCGTGACCGGCGCGCGCAAAAGCTACGCGACTTCGTTTGCCGAGTATTTCAGCAAACTCGATTCTTTTTCGGACATTCCCAAATGCGCGGGGTTCGGGATCTCCGACCCCGAACAAAAGCGGAAGATCGAACAATACTGTGACGGTACCATCGTTGGCTCGGCCATCGTCCGCAAAGTTGAGCAGGGGATCGAAGCGGGCTTGAACTCAGAAGAGATCGCCCGATCCGTCGGGGCGTTCGTTCGTGGTTTTACGGGAGGTAAAAGCAATGATCCATCCGTCCTATGACGAATTCGTTCGACTGTCCCAAAGCGCCGGGATCATTCCGGTCGTGCAGAGGATCCCCGCGGACCTTTTTACACCCATATCCGTTTTCCGGGCATTTGGGTGCACCGACAAGTGTTTTTTGCTGGAAAGCGTCGTCAACGGCGAGCGCTGGGCGCGCTACTCGATTATGGGGCGAAACCCGTTTTTGGAATACTCGGCCGGTCCCGAAAAGACGACTTGTTTTCTGAACGGAAAGGCATTTCCGCCCGATGTACTGGGGGATACGCCGATCGAGCAAATTCGCGAGTTGTGCGCACGATATCACTCCGGGCGCTTTTCGTATATCGACCACTTCTATTGCGGCCTTCTGGGCTATTGGGGGTACGACTTCGTCCGTTTCAGCGAAACGCTTCCGGATAACGATCCGGATCTTCTGGGCATGCCCGATTGCTCGTTGATGGCGCCCTCGGAGGTCATCGTTTTCGACCATCTGAAAAACGAAGCGGCCGTCATCGTAAACGTCCTCTCCGACAGCGGCGCGGACGCATACACCGGCGCCGTTCAGCGCATCGGCGAGATCATCCGCGAGATCGAACACCCCAAACCGATCCCCCCGGCCGCCGTCCACCCGGACGACCTGGATTTCATTTCACACACGAAGCGAAAAGATTTCTGTGAAAGCGTTTCCCGTGCAAAAGAATACATCCGGGACGGCGACATTTTTCAGGTCGTCATCTCCCAACGCTTTACGGCGGACTATCTCGGCGACCCCTTACCGGTATACCGCGCCCTGCGCACGGTCAATCCGTCCCCGTACATGTTTTTTATTCGAATGGAGGACGCATCGGTTATCGGCTCCTCCCCGGAGATGCTGGTCCGCGTCACCGACGGAAGGATCGAGACCTGCCCGATCGCCGGTACACGTCCGCGCGGCAAAACTTCCGAAGAGGACGATTTGCTTGAAAAGGAACTTCTTTCCGACGAAAAAGAAACAAGCGAGCACAATATGCTCGTCGATCTCGCCCGAAATGATATCGGGCGCGTCGCCCAAATCGGATCGGTCCGGGCAACCGATATCTGCCATGTTGAAAAATACTCACACGTCATGCATCTGGTCACCAATGTCGAAGGTGTCCTGCGCGAGGGTCTGGCCGGTATCGATGTTCTCGCATCGATCCTTCCGGCAGGCACACTCTCGGGCGCACCCAAGATCCGCGCGATGGAAATCATCGACGAGCTCGAGCCGCTGCGCCGCGGATTGTACGGCGGCGCGATCGGTTATCTCGGATTTGACGGAAACCTCGACACATGCATCACGATCCGTACCGCGATCATCCGGGAACGGAAAATACACATCCAGGCCGGAGCGGGCATTGTCGCCGATTCCGATCCTCAAACCGAATATATCGAATCGATGAATAAAGGCGGCGCACTGTTTTCGGCGATCGAAAAAACCGGAGGACTGCGATGATTTTACTAATTGATAATTACGATTCGTTTGTTTATAACGTATACCAGTTGGTCGGCGCGATCGACCCGGATATCCGCGTTTTTCGCAACGATGAAATCACTGTAGAAGAGATCCGATCCGCGGCTCCTTCGCATATCATCATCTCCCCCGGTCCCGGGTACCCGAAAGACGCCGGCATCTCGGTTGATGCCGTCAAGTCCCTTGCCGGGGAAATACCGATCCTGGGAATATGCCTAGGCCATCAGGCGATCATCGAAGCGTTCGGCGGGACCATCGTCCATGCGCCCGAACTCGTTCACGGGAAAAGGCGACCGATCCGAATCCTTCGGGATCCGAACGGCCGCGCGTTGTGCCCGCTTTTCGAGCCGTTGCCGGAAACCATTGAAGCTGCCCGTTACCATTCGCTGGCCGGTGACCCCCGAACGCTTCCCGAAGAACTGATCGTAACGGCACTCGCGCCCGATTCGACCATCATGGGCGTCATGCACCGGAAGTATCCGGTATTCGGCATCCAGTTCCACCCGGAATCCATACTTACGGACATCGGAGAGCCGCTCATGCGGCAGTTTCTGGACATCGGAATTAAATGATCACTTGTGGTAGGTCTCGCCCCGATCGATCTTGAACGCCCGAAAACATTGCTCCAAAAGGATCAGGCGCGCCATGGGGTGCGTAAACGTCATGTCCGAAAAGCGGAGCCGCCGATTCGCCCGACGAAGCAACTCGTCGGAAAATCCGTTGGACCCGCCGATGACGAAATAAAGCTCCGCACCGCCGTCCTCAAAGCCCTTGATCAGTGCTTTCGAAAAGGTTTTTGAATCCATGGCCTCTCCGGAAAGATCCATCAACCACACCGTCGACGACGGCTTGATTTTCGAGAGGATCGCGGCGCCCTCGCGTGCAAGCGCCTGCATAGTCGGCAACGAGTCCGGCGCATCCGGTACCTCAATTATCTTGGTCTCGCAAAACCGGCTCAGGCGCTTGACGTATTCTTTTGCGCCTTCATCCAACCACTTTTCGCGAATTTTACCGACGCAGATGATGCATAATCTCATGTCGCCTCTCCGAGATGCAGCGGAACGGTCTCGACCGTATCCGCGACAGACGCACCCTCGCCGAACGGCATCGAAACGGCCTTGACCGCATCCGCAACAAGCGCACATCCGCTTTGCTCCGTAACGGCGAGCACCAAAGGCTCCGTCGGATAATAGCGATTAGCGACTGTCATGGAGAAATGCTCTCCGACCGTCAAATCATATTGCGTTAAGTATTCGGTAATTTCCTTACGGGCGACCATCGGCGAATTGTTCTCCTGGCTTAAATGCCCCAAGATAAAATGCCGCGTGCCGTTATCGAAAAGAAATCGGATCGCCTCCGCACAATCCCGGTTGCAAAGATGACCGTTCATCCCGCCGACGCGCCGCTTCAGCGACCACGGATACGGACCGTTGCGAAGCATATCTTCATTGTAATTGGCTTCGATCAAAACGACTTCGCTTCCTTGGATCGCATTGCGCACTTCATCGCTGAAATGACCGAGGTCCGTCGCGACCGATACACTTCTTCCGAACGCATTGATCCGGTATCCGACGGAACCTTGAGCATCATGCGGCGTCGGAAACGGCACAATGTCCGCTTTGCCGATCGAAAAGCTCTGCCACGGCGCAATGAAGTGATCCAGCACCGGTGCATGCGGCTTTTTCTCATGCGCGCGGATCCCTCGCCAAGACTGTTCCGAAGCATAAACGTGAATGCCGAATTTTCGCACAAATACATCCAGACCGCTCAGGTGGTCAAAATGATCATGCGTGATCAGGATCGCGTCGATCATTCTCGGATCTTCTCCGATCTGCTCCAACGCACCGACGATCTGCTTCGTCGAGCGTCCCACGTCGATCAACAGCCGCGTCGAACCGAAGCGGAGAAACACACTGTTTCCGCTGCTTCCGCTGAAAAGGGGCACGATTTTAATATGTTCACTCGACATGATTCCCACTCGATCGTTTATTTCGGTATCACCGATGCGCATCAAATACGCTCTGTTCCTTCGGTTATGTCCGGCTTCTTCGGCCCATGATCATCCGTCCACCAGGGGACGGGAACACTCGATCTCATCGTCGTCATAGCGCTCGATCTTCGCACCCATCGCGCTCAGCTTTTCAACGATTCGCTCGTATCCTCTGTCAATTCTCTGGGCGGACGAAATCGTAGTCACTCCGTTGGCGACCAGCCCCGCCAAAACCATTGCCGCTCCGGCTCGCAGGTCCATCGCGACCACGTTCGATCCGTTCAAACGCGCCGGCCCGGAAACGAGCGCCACCCGTCCGATCACCGAGATATCCGCGCCCATCGACTGCAATTCGCTGACGTATTGAAAACGGTTGTCCCACACATTCTCGTGCATCCGGCTCAAGCCGTCTGCGAGACATAAAAGCGATGTCGCCTGCGGTTGAAGGTCGGTCGGAAATCCCGGATAAGGCATCGTTTTGAAATTTGCGGGTTCGATCGTCTTTCCTTCTTCGATACTGACTCGGATGCTGTCGTCGCCCTCTTCGATATCAAAGCCCATCTCTATGAGTTTGGCGGACAGCGGTTCCATATGCTTCGGTATCAGATTGTGTATCGTAACGTCTCCGCGAGTCATCGCGGCGGCGATCATATACGTCCCCGCTTCGATCTGGTCCGGAATGATCGAGTAGGAGTAGCCGCCGGGCAAAGCCGGGACCCCCTTGACCCGAATGGTGTCGGTACCCGCGCCCTTGATATTGGCGCCCATCGAGTTCAAAAAGTTTGCGACGTCGACGATGTGCGGTTCTTTGGCGGCGTTCTCGATCGTCGTCCAACCCTCCGCGCGCGTCGCCGCGAGCATGATATTGATCGTCGCGCCGACACTGACGACATCCAGAAAAATATGTCCGCCGTGCAGTTCGTCGGCAACGATTCGTATGATTCCGTCACGAACATCCGAAAGATCCGTTCCCCGGGCCCCTAATTTCGAAAAGCCTTTCAAATGCAGATCGATCGGCCGCGTCCCGAAATTACATCCGCCGGGCATATGCATGGTCGCCTTTTTGAAACGCGACAGCAGTGCTCCGAGAAGATAATACGACGCGCGGATATTTTTGACCTTTGCGTGCGTCGCTTCATGTGATTTGATATTGGTCGGGTCCACCTTGTACATACCCGTACCCAAAGGCGTAATTACAGCCCCCAGCGTTTCACAGATCTCAAGCATCGCCTGAACATCCGCGATCTGCGGAACATTTTCGAGAATACACGGTCCGTCCAACAGCATCGATGCCGCCAGGATCCCCAAAACCGCATTCTTCCCTCCGCTGATCGAGACATCGCCACGGAGAACAGTCCCTCCTTCGATTCGGTAACTGGACATGTCAGGTCCCCCTCTTGTCTTCATTTGTATTTTTGTCTGCGGTCGAGCCGCTTGGTTTTAGATCGTCGACATCTTTTTGCAAATTCGACAAACGCAACCGTTGTCTATTATCCGGGTGAATCTTAGATTTTGTCAACCTGTCCGATACTTCCCGTGATCGATCCGGAACGGAAGCCTTCGCCACTCTCGGCGATACGACGTCCGCGTTTCTTTTGATCGGCTTGAGAACGGGAGCATCTTTCGGCTTTCCGGGGATGGGTTTTGCGACTCGATCCGAATTTCTTTTCGCCGGTGAAGGTTCAATCAAATAGGCCGGTCGGTTGTTGATTTTCGCTTGTTCCGGATCGGACGTCTGCGGCTTTTGATCCGCAGGGGGTCCTTGTTGCGTCTTGTTTTGGGCCTTTTCCGGCGCCACGACCGCATTTCCCGGCTCCTTCGCGCGGTCCGGATGCTGAGCGGCTGTCACGGAAGCCACGGGCTCATTCGGAGCCTGCCGGACCTCACTC
>JAFGGR010000125.1 GCA_016930475.1 Clostridiales bacterium
GGCCCCCGGATGTTTGTTCCGACCCCGGGAATGAGCGGGTAGCGAGCCATGGATCCACAGTCTCTGAATAAGGGCTTCGGCGACGGATAAACGATCCGGTTAAACCTTGATTCATCCGTCCGGTTTGTTTGGTTCGTTGCTTTGAATGTGATAGAATAAAGAGACGGATGATATTTGTTTATCAGTCACGGACTGAAGTATAACGGAGGAATTGATGAACATTAAACTGGTTTACTATACGAAGACCGGCCATTCCAGGAAAATCGCTGAAGCGGTAGGAAAGGAGTTGGCCATTGAGCCGCTCGATATCGCGGATAACCCGACTCTGTTCGGGGCGGATATCCTCTTCATCGTCGGCGGCATTTATAACGGAGTGAGCGCCGGCGAGATGATCCAGTTCGGAGAGAAGCTTCGTCCGGCAATGGCTCAGCGCGTGGCGATCATCACGAGCAGCGCTTTCAGAAAAGACACCCAGCAGCAGTTATCGATGACACTTAAGAGCAATTACATTGAGGTCATCGGGGAATGTCTTGTACGCGGTGCGTTCACGGTGATCAGCATGGGACACCCCAATAAACAGGACTATAACACCGCTGTTGAATTTGCCAAGAACCTGATCCAAGAGTTTGAAGATCAAGCCGATAATGAATCCGCCGAATAACGGAACCGGCGGATTCTAAATCCGCCGAATAACGGATCCGTTACGACCGTCGGGTGCACCCAGACCCGACCTGACCGTCTATTATAAATGTGGGTGCGAACAGAAAGTTATTTTTGATCCATCAGTATAGCGTTCGGATCCCTATTGCGTATGATCCGACCCGCGAGGTTTCTCGCTATGTCAGGAGGTCGGCACGATGCAAATCATGGAAACCAAGTCTTATTTCAAGGTTCGGGCGTTTTCCGATTTACGGGAGATGCTTCGACAGAGTGTTGCTCTGTACGGTAATCTGCCCGCTTTTCGATTCAGAGAACATCCGGACGGCGAGGTCATCAAACGAACCTACCGCGAGGTCGGTACCGATACGGAGGCACTGGGAAGCGCACTTTTAAGTCTCGGATTGGCGGACGAGAAGATCGCCATCATCGGCGAAAACAGCTACCGATGGTGTATTTCTCACCTCGCCGTCATCAATGGCGTCGGAGTATCCGTACCCTTGGACCGGCTCTTGAAGTCGGACGAGATCCTCTCTCTTCTGGAGAGGGGCCGGGTAACGTCCGTCATTTTCGATAAAGCATATCTGGAAACGATGGTTGAGGCGGCCAAGCGCATGCCTTCGATCCGCGTGTTCGTTTGCATGAACTGTTCCAAGGCGGACGCGGAAACTATTGCCGAGGACTCCCGCTGGTATTTGTTCGATTCGCTGTTGTCCGTCGGAAGAAAGTTATTGGCCGAGGGAAACCTGGACTATTCAAACCGGCCGATCGATCCGGAACAGATCGCTTCGCTTCTTTTCACATCGGGGACCACGAGCATGTCCAAGGGCGTGCTTCTTCGGAACAGAAATATCACTATGGATATCGTGGCGCTGGCCGCCGTCGTGAAATTTCCCGTCGGCACGCGGATGTTGTCGATCCTTCCCTTGCACCATACGTTCGAGAATACCTGTGGCTTGATGTACGGCCTTTATATGGGCGCATGCATTTGTATTTGTGACGGTCTTCGCTATATTCAGAAGAATATGGAGGAGTACCGGATCAATCTGCTCATCGGGGTCCCGGCGCTTTTCGAGAGTTTCTACCGGAAGGTGAAAGACAATATTCAGAAGCAGGGCAAGGAGGAACTGATCCGCAAAATGATCCGCATCACGCGCGCCCTGCGCAAGGTCAAAATCGATTTGCGCTATATAATATTCGGCAAGATCCACAAGGCGTTCGGCGGAAAGTTTCGTATCGGAATTTGCGGAGCGGCACCGATCGATCCGGAGATCATTCAGTTTTTTGACGATATCGGCGTGCACATTCTCCAGGGCTACGGCTTGACCGAGACATCTCCGGTCGTCGCCGGATGTAACAGTAAAGTTTTTGTGCCCGGGACCGTCGGACACCCGCTTTCGGGGATTACGATCGCGATCGATAACGAAACCGACGGAAAAGAAGGCGAGATCCTAGTCAAGGGTCCCGTTGTTATGGCCGGTTATTACGAGGACGATGAGGCGACCGCCGCGACTATTGACGCGGACGGATGGTTTCATACCGGCGACGTTGGTCGCGTGGACGAGAACGGATGTCTGACGATCACCGGGCGGCTCAAGTCCATGATCGTATTGAAGAGCGGAAAGAAGGTCTTCCCCGAGGAGATCGAGCAGTTGATCACGCGCTATCCGTTCATTAAGGAGTCGATGATTTTCGGGGATTCCGAATCCAGGGGAGAAGTGGTCATCAACGCGAAGTTCGTCATCGACCCGCAGTACTTGAAGCGCGAAGGGATCACCGAAGAGGAGTTGGTCCGCCGCTTGGAGGAGGTCGTTCGGGAGGTCAACATGGAGATCCCGGAATACAAGAGCATCCGGAACTTCGTATACAGCTTCAAGGACCTGATCAAGACGACGACCCTCAAGGTCAAGCGTAATAACGAGATCTCCGGCATTCAGGAGGCTTTGGATCGCGCGAAGGTCCATTTGCGCAAGATCACCGGAAAGAATATCGATCTCTTGGACTCGATGCTGGAAATTACTCCGCTCGAAGAAATAAAGGACGATGAAACAAAAGTGACCGAGGACGTTTCCGAGGATTGATCGACCGTATTTCGAATTTCTTTCCACCCCTCGAAAAGGGGGATATATATTCAACGATTCCGCTTCTCTTTCGGTTGACGATACGCCCATATTGATGATATGATTCTTCCGTTGATCATTAGACGGCGCCATAGCCAAGGGGTAAGGCAGAGGTCTGCAAAACCTTCACCCCCGGTTCAAATCCGGGTGGCGCCTCCACTTCAAAACCGTCGGTCCTTCAGACCGGCGGTTTTTCACGTTCCGGCTTGCCCAACGGGTAGCGCCTCCACAAGAAGGAGATGTCTGCAAAGGAAATGAACAAAATATCTACGGTATTCTTGTCGGTATTTGAATCCTCGCAGTTCTTGGATACGCGAATACCGACTAAACAAAGCTTTTTCGCGGTTTAGTCGGTAAATTCCGGGCTCAGCGCCCTTCTGTTTGGCTAAAATTACCGACTAAACGAAGCTTTTTACGCGACTTAGTCGGTAAATCCCGGGCTCGGCGTCCTTCTGTTTGGCTAAAATTACCGACTAAACGAAGCTTTTTACGCGATTTAGTCGGTAAA
>JAFGGR010000126.1 GCA_016930475.1 Clostridiales bacterium
CCGCCGATCTGAACGCGGCTCCCGCCCAGAAGCGATGTCAGGAAGCCTGCGATGACGGCTGTGTAGATGCCCTTTTCGGGCGAAACACCGGAAGCGATGGCCAGAGCGATCGACAGCGGCAGGGCTATGATCGCGACGATCACTCCCGCGACTACGTCCTTAACGAATTGCTCCCGCGTATATCCCTTCATGGTAGACAGGATTTTGGGGTTAAAAATGTTCTGCATGGGTATTCGATCCTTCCGACGTATCCTATGCGGAAATAAATGCTTTCAGGTTCGAAATATATGCGTTTTGCAAGATGGTGTCAACGGTTCCCGAGCACAATAAAAGCCCGGAGAGCCCGGGCTTTTATGGATATTATGACAGAGAGGCCGGTCATGTCATTTTCTTAGTCGTTTTGAACTGGACCACGATTCCGGCAACGATCAAGACAACGGTCAGCAGGGACGACAACACGACACTCTCGCCGCCGACCGAAAAATTGGCGATGACCGTCTCCGCGCTCAGATCCAATTGATCGAAGCTTTCCAAGAGAGATACGAGGCCCTGCGCCGACAAGAATGCGCCCATGACCGCCGTAACCACGATGATCGCGGGCTTCTGGAGCACGCATACGATAATGCCGACCACCGCGCCAACGATCATGGCAGCAAGCAGTACGGCACCTAGTTTCTCCATATCCGTCTCACCGGGGAGAAAGTCCAATGCCTTTTTGATCAGATCGCCGACGGTCCCTTTGTCCGAAACCTGATAATCGGTGATAAAGTCCGTACCCCCGACAATTGCGGTCTTCCAGAGGGTCGTCTTGATAAACGCCGCAACGCCGATGCCTCCGAAGCCCAGAAGAAAAGTCTTCAGGATGATAAACGCGGTAAATAAAGCGGAGATATAAAAAAGCGCGATCTTATAGATCGAATAGGACAGAAAGGCCAAAAGAAGACCGGCCAAGCCCATAAAGGCCAACAGCCAGATCCCGTTATCGGCATCGGGTAAATGCTCCGCGACAAACGGGTAGATAAAATATCCGATGGCCGCTCCGATCGCAAAGCCTCCGAGCGCCATCGCGACCCGAAAGAACCGGTATCCCATGAAGCAAAGAATAATGCCCAGACCCAGTGAAACCGCCAGTGTAAACGTTAACATTTCTTTTCTCCTCTCGTGACGGATCAATAAAGATGCAACGTCATTATATCATTCCTCCTGAAAAGTGATCACATAACATCCGGTGTTGTCATCCGAAACAGTGATTTCGGAAGCGTCTTCCGGGACCCATAGATCCGGGCCCGGCTGTCGGCTGACGACATATCCATCATATCGATAAAACTCACCCGGCTCCAGGCACTCAATGTACTCCTCCAGCGTCAGTTGATTCAGTGTAATATACCGGGCATGCGGTTGTCCGACGTACCGGATGTGCCAGGGCTCGTAAGGAAAACCGGTCACGTCCTCCTTGCCCTTCGGATAGCGGATGATAAAACCGTATTCGTGGCAATGCTCATTAACGAATTTTCCGGCGTCCGACTTCAGAAATCCCGCCCCGGCATACTCGAAAACGTAAACATCCAGCGCCAAACCCGAATGGTGCTCGCTTCTGCCGGGCTCAGCGGCGACCGTCGGATCCTCCTCGAAAAGCACGCGTTGATCTTCAAAGGAGCGATACGAGGACATAACATAAAGATTATCGTCCGTTTCTTCTTTCACTGCGGCGCTGAGTCTCGAATAATCCTCATGCATCGCGCGGTTCATCGGCACATCAGTTTCCTTATAATTCTCGATCGAAAACACATGATTTTCCGGGACCGGTCGTTCGTTATTGACGAGAAACAGCGAATCGTTGACGACGATCCCTCTTACTGCGAGGTCTCCGTCATCCGGCGAAAAGGTAATTAATTCCTCCGGGACATATTCTACCCGGACCCAATCCGCCCCCCGCTTTCCGAAGATCGGCCATGGGTCCGGGCCGCCGAAAGCGAAGAATATCCAGACCGATCCGAGAACGACGATAAGCGTCACAGCCACTGCCGCGAGGATCCAAAACCACTTTGATTTTTTCATGTCACAAGGGTACCACTTCGTTTGGCTTGCGACAACTCTCCGATCGCTTCAATCAAAGCCTCCCGTCTCTGAGGTGCCGCCTTTCATCCCATCTCCGCATCTTCCTCTTTGCCGTCCTTTATTGCGCGCTTAAATTGCGATAGAATAACATCATAGTCTCTTCGGGAGGTACTTTTGCAATGAGAAACGGGAACGAACTCTGGATCGCCGGGACCGACACGCGCTGTCTACTGCACCCGACCATGGCCAACCGGCACGGCTTGATTGCCGGCGCGACCGGTACCGGTAAATCCGTGACGCTTAAGGTAATCGCCGAGTCGTTTTCGGACCTGGGCGTCCCGGTTTTTCTGGCGGACATCAAGGGCGATATGTCCGGACTGTGCGTCCCGGGCCTTGATGACGAGAAGCTTCAGGAGCGCATTAAGAAGTTCGGTATCACCGACTGGTCCTACAAGGCCTACCCGACGGAATTTTTCGACGTTTTCGGCAAGAACGGACACCCCCTTCGCGTCACGGTTTCGGAGATGGGTCCCCTTCTTCTCGGCCGGATGCTCGATCTCTCCGACGTTCAACGTGCGGTCCTTTTCATGGTCTTCCGCATCGCCGATGAGAAGGGTCTTCTCCTTCTGGATCTTAAAGATCTCCGGTTGATGCTCCAGTATGTCGGAGACAACGCCGACGAATTCATCCTCTCCCACGGCACGGTCAGCAAGGTGACCGTCGGCGCCATCCAGCGCAGTATCGCGCTCCTGGAAGATCAGGGCGCCGGGTATTTTTTCGGTGAGCCGAGCTTTGATATCGCCGATTGGATGAAGACCGACGCGAACGGCAAAGGGATGGTCAATATCATGCACGCGGTCGAGCTTTATTCGCGACCGCTTCTCTATTCGACGTTTGTGCTCTGGCTCCTTTCCGAGCTTTTCGAGGTACTTCCCGAGGTCGGCGACCTCGAAAGACCCAAGATGATCTTCTTTTTCGACGAGGCGCACCTCCTTTTTAATGACGCACCGAAATATCTCATCGAGAAGGTCGAACAGGTCATCCGGCTGATCCGTTCCAAGGGGGTCGGTGTGTATTTCATCACGCAAAATCCCGCCGATGTCCCGCAGATCGTCCTCTCTCAGCTGGGAAACCGAATTCAACACGCACTTCGCGCCTACACGCCGGCGGAGCAGAAGAATATCCGCGCCGCCGCGCAGTCTTTTCGCGTCAACGGGAACTTCGACACCGAGACCGTCCTTACGGAGCTCGGAACCGGTGAGGCACTAGTCAGTTTTCTGGACGCCAAGGGCGTCCCCTCCGTCGTGGAGCGAGCGCTCGTCCTGCCGCCGCAGAGCTTGATCGGCCCTGCCGGTGAGGAGAAGATCGCATCCGTCGTGAAGGGATCCCTCCTATATTCCAAATATTTGGAGACGCTTGACCGACCCTCCGCCTATGAGATGCTGATGGAAAAGTACAAGCATGTTGAGGCACAGGAGATCGAGGCCGCCAAGCAGGATGCCGAGGAGAAAGCCAAGAAGGAGAAAGAGAAAGAGGACGCTGCCAAAGCGAAAGAAGCGGCCGCCAAGAAAAGGAAAGCCGCTTCCTCCCCGATCGGCAAAGCGGTCAACTCCGCCGTCACCTCCGCCGGTCGCGAGATCGGCAGACGCCTCATCCGGGGTTTACTGGGCGGCTTTCTGAAATAGAATCGAGAGCCTCTATCGAACGCATACCGAACCGACTCCGAACGCTGACCGGATTTTCGCCGGGCTCACACCGACTCTTCCGCATCGACCCAAAGCGAAACGATATCCCTGACCTCCCGTGCAGTCCGCGCGGCGACAGCCTTCGCGCGACATTCAGCCGCGCTGTTCTTCCCTTTCAGGTAATGAGATAACTGCGTGCGCATTTCCTTGACGGCGCATTCTTCCCCGAGATGTCCGACCAGGCCGTCCAGATGCTCGAAAATGACCTCCGCGCGCTCCCGGGCCGCGGGCGGCCGCCATGAACGATTGCCGTCCAAAAAGGCTGCGATTTCCGAAAAGACCCACGGGTTTCCCATCGCGGCACGTCCGACGGCGACTCCGTCGACCCGCGTCTCGAAAAGCATTTGCTCAGCCGATTTGCCGTCATGTACATCGCCGTTCCCGACGACGCGAACGCCGGAGCCCCGGAGTGCCTCCGCGGTCTCCGCGATGATACCCCAATCGGCCTTGCCCCGGTACATCTGATCGCGGGTCCGCGCGTGAAGCGTGATCTCCGCAGCGCCCGAGTCCCTGCACACTAAAGCGAATTCGACGGCATTGATGTTCTGCTCGTCCCAGCCTTTTCGAAACTTGACCGTCACCTTTTTCCTGTACGGCTCGGCCGCGCGAACCGATGCCTCGATGATCGAGGCTGCCCTCGGCAGATCCTTCATCAGCGCGCATCCCGCGCCGGTCTTCACG
>JAFGGR010000127.1 GCA_016930475.1 Clostridiales bacterium
ACAGTTCGAGCATTTCGTATTATTGTAATAAGAGTATAAGGGGACATTAATACGAATCACATGCATTAGATTGGGGAGGAAAGTTATGAGACGCACAAAATCTATTCATTTCCTTACGTTCATTTTAAGTCTTCTGGTTGTTGCCGGAGTATTAACTATTAGCCAAGGAACTGTTCTGGCGGATATTGATGAAGCGACAGGATTCGAATACATCATCGATGAAGGAACCGCAACGATCATCAGTTTTGATGATAATGTAAGCGGCTATAACGGAGAAGTGACGATTCCCAACACGTTGGGGGGATATCCGGTGACGAGTATAGCCGGAAACGTATTTAAGAACCTCACAACACTGACAAGCATCTGGATCCCGGATAGTGTAACGAATATCGGATCCAGTGCGTTTTACGGTTGCTTGAGCTTGGCGGAAGTCAAAATGCCGAGCAGTTTAACGGATTTGGGCACCTCCGCTTTTAATGGATGCAATAGTCTGATTGCCATCGAGATCCCCGACAATGTTATCTATATCGGAGAACGTGCTTTCTCCGGCTGCTCGAGTCTGACAGAAATCACGATCCCGAACAGTTTAGATGCAATCGGAAGCTATTGGTTTTATCAATGCATCCGTTTGACGAACGTCACGATCCCGGACAGTGTAGTGAGTATCGGGAGTTATGCATTTGCTTTTTGCACGAATCTGACAGAAATAACGATCCCGGACAGTGTAACGAGTATTGGAAATTACGCGTTCTCTACCTGTACAAGTTTGAAGGAAGACCCCGTTCCAGACAGTGTCACGCTCGTCGGCACCGGAGCATTTTTGAAATGTAGCCGTCTGACGAGTGTTGCCTTACCGATTGGGGTAACAAGCATCGCGAATGAATTGTACAGCGGTTGCACAAGTCTGACAGAAATCTCGATCCCGAATACCATAACGCGTATCGGTAACAAATCTTTTTATGATTGCTCGAGTCTAACGAACATCACGATCCCGAACAGCGTATCAAGTATCGGAAGTTATGCGTTTGCCAATTGCAAAGCTCTGACGGAAATTCCCATCCCGAGTGGAATGACGAGTATCGGAGATTATGCTTTTTCAGGATGTGCCAGTCTAACAAACTTCATCATTCCGAATAGTTTGACGAGTATCGGGGATTATTGGTTTAGCGGATGCTCCGGTTTGACGAGTGTGACCATACCGAACACTATAACAAGTATCGGAAGGTATGCGTTTTCTGCTTGTTCAAGTCTTCCCGGCATTACGATTCCAACCAGCGTGACGAGTATCGGAGATGGCGCATTTAACAAATGTGCCGGAATGACAAACTTCACGATCCCAACCAGTGTAACAAGTATCGGTGTAAAAGCGTTTTATGAATGCACGGCTATGACAAATGTCACGATTCCGAGCAGTGTCACAAGCCTTGGGTCGCAAGCTTATTATGGATGTTCGAGTTTGACAAACGTCACCATTCCGGTCAGCGTAACAAGCATTGGGGACGGTGCATTCGGTAAATGTATTGCTTTGACAAGCATTAAGATCCCGAGCGGCGTGAAGAGTATCGGAAATGACACGTTCAGAAATTGCACCAGTCTGAAGAGCGTCAACATTTCGAGCGTTGTGACGAGTATTGGGGATAATTCATTCAATGGCTGTTCGAATCTCGCGAACATCTCCATTCCGAGTCAAATAACAAGTATCGGAGATCGTGCTTTCTATGCATGCACAAATTTGAGCGACGCATATTTCTTCGGCTATGCTCCCACTATGGGGTTGGAGGTTTTCAAGGGCTGTTCGGAGGACTTTACCGTAAATTATCTGAGCACCCGGGGAGGCTATACAAACCCGTGGAATGGCTATCCGACTGCCCCCTTCGACGTGGGCGTCTATTATCAGACCCACGTTCAGGATGTAGGCTGGCAGGATTATGTCGGTAACGGAGCGGCCTCCGGGACCAGCGGCCAATCGAAGCGTCTTGAGGCCATTCGTATCAAGGCATTGCTTGAGGGTCTCAACAGTAATATCGAGTATCGCACGCATGTTCAGGACATCGGCTGGCAGGATTGGGTCGCTGACGATGCATTGAGTGGAACCAGCGGAGAGTCGAAGCGCCTTGAGGCGATCCAGATTCGTCTGACGGGTGAAGCCGCAAACATGTACGATGTTTATTACCGCGTGCATGCTCAGAACGTCGGTTGGATGGGTTGGGCGAAGAACGGTACGTCTTCAGGAACCGCAGGATATTCGTACCGACTGGAAGCAATCGAAGTGAAGTTGGTCGCAAAGGGTGGAGCGGCTCCGGGATCTACGGTAGATTCGTTTATCGATCGCTACGCACCCAATCCGAATGAGGAAGCAGTCAGCTACAAGACCCATGTTCAGGATATCGGCTGGCAGAACTATGTTCGTAACGGAGATGTATCCGGGACCAGCGGACAGTCGAAGCGACTGGAAGGCATTCAGATCAAGCTCGAGAACGTCGTAGGCGGTATCGAATACAGCACGCATATCCAGGATATCGGCTGGCAGGGCTTTGTGGCCAATGATGCCATGAGCGGAACAAGCGGACAGTCGAAGCGCTTGGAGGCGATCCAGATCCGACTGACCGGAGAAGCCGCGAACAATTACGACATCTACTACTGCGTCCATGCTCAGAACGTAGGCTGGCTTGATTGGGCGAAGAACGGAGAGTCTTCCGGGACCGCGGGATACAGCTATCGCCTGGAAGCCATTAAGATCGTTCTGGTACCCAAGGGCGGAGCGGCGCCGGGTGCGACGGCCAGACCGTTTGTGCAAGGATAAGGATCGATCTGAAAACTGAACTTTAGAGTTCAAACAGCATGGGAGATGAAACTCCCATGCTGTTTTTGATTGATCCAAACATGCTTCATCGTAATGAATTGAGATATCACTTCGCAAAAAAAGCATCTGTCAGATGCCCTTTTTTGATTTGATCTTCGAACACAAATTCGTGCTCCGATCCCTTATTCCCTCTCCCCATCGCTGACGATCTTGAAATACGCCCGCGAGGTCACCCGGTACACCAGGATATAGAACAGTCCGAAGACCAGGAAGCTGGCGACAGTGACCATGATCAGGAACGGAACGTTATTGACCATAAACAATGCCAAGAACTTTGAAACGAGCGGGAACGCGAACGCGAGATGAAGCCCCGCAGTCAGAAGCGGCAGGAAAAAGACGGTCAGCACCTGGGAGTTTACGGCCTTTTTGATTTCCTTTCGGGTCATGCCGACCTTTTGCATGATATCGAAACGCTCGCGATCCTCGTAGCCCTCCGATATTTGTTTGTAGTAGATGATCAGGACCGTCGCGAACACGAACACGATGCTCAGGAGTACGCCGAGGAAAAACATCCCGCCGTATATGCCATAGAACTCCGATCGGGTGACCGCCATTGCTTCTACCCCAAACCATTGCCAATCCTGATCCGGGTCAGGTTCCATTTCCGAGGACCTCTGATTGATCGTTTCAAACACTCGGGTCTGAAGCGCCGCGTCTCCGCCGACATCGAAGGCGTAATTCCAGTGCAGATTCACATTTTGCATGCCCTCTTCCAGATCGCTTTGGATGATCGGCTCAATAAAGCTTTTCAGGTCTGCGACATAAATTGTCATGGACGGGAAGATATGCAATTCTGCGTTTCCGGCGGGAAAAGACAAGGAAATCTGCTCCTTCACCCGATATGTTCCGATACTCTCGAAAATTATTAGCTCGTGCGGGTATTTTTCTTTGTTCGTTTGGATCAGCACTTCTGTGGGCTCAAGGGATTCATTTGAACCGGTCGCGCGGTTATAGTCCTGAAGATCGATCACGGTAATGACCCAAATGTCAGCAGAACCTCCAAATTCATTGTTTCCTGTATTGAAGCGATCTCCGCTAAGCGCGGCCGGAAACTCCGCTTTTCTGAAGTTCAGGATGTTTTGGGGTGTCACTCCCTGGGTGGAAGACGCCTCCGTCAGAAAGTCGACAAAATACTGCCGATCCCCGTCGAGAGCTTCGGTTTCGATGCCCAAATTGACATCAAAAACGATCTCTCTGGGGTAGCGCGACCGGAGTCCGTCCTCCGCACCCAAGTTGAGACAGAGCGTCGAGGAAATCATGACCAGGACCATCGTACTTAAGATACAGATCGTTGCGAGCCCGGCGCCGTTTCTTTTCATGCGGTACGCCATCGACGACACGGATACAAAATGGTTGGTCCGGTAGTAGTATCCTTTGATATTCTTCAGTATTTTGCAGAGCACGACCGACGCCGCGATGAACAGGAGGTACGTCGCGATGATCACCATGATCACGGCAATAAAGAACCACGTGATCGCCGTCATCGGCTTTTGGATCGAGACCGCCGTCACGTAAGCAAATCCAAGGAGGAGAATGCCAAGGATCGTCATGATCCATCGCGCCTTCGGCGGCCTTTCGCCGGTCTTTTCGCTTCCGAGAAGCTCGATCGGCTTCGAAAGATGGATCTGTCGCAAGGTGTTTAAGAAGATCAGCGTAAAGATGCCGATGAAAAAGAGAGCGGTATTTCGGATCGCGAGCGGAGCGATTGAGAAGCCGAAAGTGATTTCGCCCCGAAGGACATTGACCATCGCGAGTTCGGCGATTTTCGAAAAGACGATACCCAGAGCCAGGCCGCCGCCGATCGACACGGCCGTGATCATCAGGTTTTCGAAAAACAGCACGCGGGCGAGATGGCGCTTGCCCATCCCAAGGATGTTATAGAGCCCGAATTCTTTTTTCCGACGGCGAACCAGAAACGAGTGGGTATAGAACAGGAACAGGACCGCGAAGATTCCGATGACCCACCACCCGAGATACAAGATCTCTTTCATCGTCCTCCCGCCGCTTTTCATCACATCCAGGAGCTTGTGGGTGGACAAGAAGGAAATGATGTAAAACATCATCACGATGCCGATGCAGGTCAGGATATACGGAATGTAGAGTCGCTTATTTTTGCGGATGCCGTCCGCGGCAAGCCGGCCGTAAAACCCGATCTTCATTTAGCCTCACCGCCCGTCGCCAGGATCGTTAACGTATGCGTGATCTTCTGGTACAGCTCTTCGTTACTGCTGTCCCCGCGATAGATCTGGTGGAAGACCTCTCCATCCTTAATAAAGAGGACCCGCCCCGCGTGGCTCGCGGCCTTGACCGAATGCGTGACCAGAAGGATCGTCTGCCCCGTCCGGTTGATCTCCGCGAAAAGCCGCAGGAGTTCGTCCGTCGACTTTGAGTCCAGAGCTCCGGTCGGCTCGTCCGCGAGGATCAGCTTCGGCGAGGTGATGAGGGCGCGCGCGACCGCCGCCCTCTGTTTTTGTCCGCCGGAGATCTCGTAGGGGTATTTTTTGAGGATGTCCGGGATATGGAGTTGATCGGCGATCGGATCCAGCTTCGCCTTCATCTCCGAATAGGTTTTTCCTGCCAGGACGAGCGGAAGGAAAATATTATCCTCGACCGAAAAGGTATCGAGCAAATTGAACTCCTGGAACACAAAGCCCAGGTTATCCCTCCGGAACGCCGCAATCGCCGATTCCTTGATGCTTGAAAGATCACTTCCATCCAGGCACACCTTGCCGCCCGTCGGCCTATCAAGCGACGCGACGATATTGAGAAGCGTCGTCTTGCCCGAGCCGGATTCGCCCATGATCGCGACGTACTCGCCCTGTTCGACGGTAAAGTTTACGTTCTTCAAGGCCTCGACCTTATGTCCTCCGAAACGTGTAGTATAGGTCTTTTTAAGACCGGTTACTTCCAAAATGCTCATGTCTGTCCTCCTAAGTATTGACTGTCTCCACTTTAGCAAAACGGGGAAACGCTCCGCCAACGATTCGGCTTACATTTCCCCATTGTGAGATTACATTTTTGTAAGAGCGACCGTTTGATTCGGATTTCTTTCCGGGGCACCCTCGAAATCTACTCAAATTCCGGGCGTTTTCGACTCAGATCGATGCAAATGACCGTACCTTGGTCCGGCGTCGATTCCGCGCGGATCCCATGGCCGAGGTTTTTACAGATCCGTCGGCACAGGTAGAGGCCGATGCCGCTCGCCTTCATATCGATTCGCCCGGTCTTCCCGGTGTAGCCCTTTTCGAAAATCCGCGGCAGATCCTCCGGCGCGATGCCGATCCCGGTGTCGCGGA
>JAFGGR010000128.1 GCA_016930475.1 Clostridiales bacterium
GGTTGGGCGAACCGATCGTTCCGCATTGGCAGGCGGAGAGTATTCCTGTATAAGGCTCGGAGTTTTCCACGCCGGCATAGACAATCCGGTCTGAATCGAGATCGGCTCGTCCTCGGGCTCATTCAGACTGTCATATCCGTATTCAACAGCACTGCTCTCGGTTCCCTCATAGTTATCGGACATCTTGCGCTTGTGTTGCATATGCGTCCCCTTATATTGAAAGAATACAGACAAAGTATAGCATTTTTTGACATGAAAATGAAGGAGTGAAATGTTACGCTCTATTTAAATCGTGTCAAAAATATGGCGAGAAATTGAAATAAGTAGGGTATAATAAAAAAAGAATGGCCCTCGAACTATAGTCATTGGGCGGTTGATCTTTCCCCCCTATTCCGCGCCGAACACAGTAAACGTGCTTGCGTCGAGAGGAAATCGAGAATGAAAAGAGTCGTTTTTGAGAAAAGCTGCCTTTTTGCGGAAGAGGTGGGTTTGTCGGATCACAAGATCCACAATGTCGGAAAGGTCATCGTCTCTGAGAAGAAAGATCGTCTCAATGTTTATTTCAATGATCGAGATCTGAAGCCGGGTGTGATCGAGGTCTTGGACTTGCTTTCCGTTTCCGGATTCAGTCTGATTTTTGTTTCGGATCTGGGTATTCGCGAGACGAAGATGAAGCTCGAGGATGCGATGATCGACCGATACTTCGAAAGAAGTATCTCGCCCAAGACCGCCGAATCATTTTTGAGAGACTGTGCAAAAGCCGACTCCGCGGAGGATTATACCGTGGTGGTGTGCCGGAGCGAAGAATTGATCCAAATGGCGCTGAAGAATAGGGTCCCGACCATCCGTGTTCTCGGGGACGGCATTGCGGATAAGGGAGCGGCGACGCTTTCCGCCGACAATATCGAACAAGTGGACGACATCGTCTTTCAGGCACAGGTTTTCGATGAGATCATGCGCAAAATCAGATCTTGCCAGCGATGCCGTCTGATCGGAGTCGACGGGCTCGAGTTGGTCGGCAAGTCATACTTTTCCAAAAAACTTTCCGCTTTTCTGGCGATGTATGGGATCCGTACGACGGTAGTGCGTCTGACGGATTTTAAGAGCCCCATCGAGGTGACCTATCAAGGCGAAGACGAGGTGGAGGCATTCTATTTTCATGCGTTCAATTACAATAAACTCCTGAATGAACTTCTGATGCCCTTCATTGAGAAGGGCAGTGTCGATGTCGTATTGACAAGCTTCGGAGACGAGACCAATCGATACGGTAAGGACATTCATTACCAGATCGACCCGGGTGGAGTCATTATTCTCGAAGGAGAGTTGATGTTCCGGGAGCCGTTGATCGACCATTTCGACTGTATGATCTACCTCTACATGGATGAGCAGGAAGCGATGCACCGCGCGCTCGTTCGCGACCTTTTTCTCGGGGAGGAGACCAAGGAAGCGGAGTTTAAGACCAAGCGGATCCCGGCCCAGAAGATGTATATGGCGAGGCACGTTCCGGTGGAGCGGTGCGACTTTGCGGTCGACAACACCAATCATCGTCGTCCGATGATCCTCAGGGATCCCGGTGTCGGCTGATCCGTAGGGTCGACTTCGCTTCCGTTCCTTGATCGAATAAATCCGGTCCGACCTGTTCGCGAAAGACAAAAACGGCCTGCCGCTCAGAAGCGACAAGCCGTTTGTTTTCGTGTCGTGATAAAAATCAGACCTCGGACACTTCCGCATCGATCTCCCCGGAGGCGGCGGGTTCGGGCGCGGCGACAGGCGCGGGCTCCTTCTTCTTTCCGGAAGGAAGCTTTCCGAATATGGCAATGATAATGGTTTCCAGAAGCAAAATCGCGACGCATATACAGGCGACGACGACAATCGCCATATACTGTTTGTCATATCCGTCGGTATCCAGATGTTTGATCACAATCCCGGTAAAAGCCCAGATGACCGTCAATCCGTAAACGGGGTCCTTTGCGAAAAGCACGGTCGCGAAAGCAATCAGCATTCCGGCAATGATCATGATGATCGTCCAAAGTTCTTCGGAAAGACCAAACCCGGACCATTCCACACTGACCAGGTATGTGGTCGCATTCGCGATGGACGCAACCGTGATCCACCCGAAATAGATCGAGAACGGAAGTCGTATGAGTATCTTTTCGACCAGACTGAGCTTCTTCTTACGAAGGAAAAGACTGATCAGGATCAGGCACAACAACAGCGCGAAAATCAGGATGACGGAGATCAGAAATTGCTCGTAGTGCCAAGTAAAGATCCATGCCGTGTTGATGAGGGAGGAAATGATGAAAACGACGCCGACCTTTACCATGGTGATATAAGAGTCGGAATCGCGGCTTTTGGCAAAAAACACCAGCTGATAAATGACGTACGCCAGAAGAAGAGTGTAGATAACGGACCAGATACTGAAGGTGATCCCGGCCGGTGCGAACAGATTCGGGTAAGCGTCGGAAACTTCTCCGGTGGTCATGCCATTGATTCGGATTAGCGTCGCAAGCGCGTTAGCCGTGAGCATCGCCACAAAACTAAGAACGATCAGAATTCGGAAAATTGGACTTCGTTTGGGTTCTTCCATGGGACACCTCCTGAAAAATATCATTGAGTGGAACATATTCTTTTGATGTTATTTTACATGAGTCGGGCGATATAATGTGAAAAAAATGCAAAATCTAATGAATATCGGTCTTTACACGTATTACGTTGCGTCATAGAATAGTGATATATATGGACGGAGTGCTCTGATGAAGTGTTATTGGAAGCGGTACGGATTTGTGATCGCGTTGGCTGCAGCGGCGACGTTTTTGTTTGCTTGCTCAGGACCCGTAACGACCGGGACATCAATTGCGGAACCGACCTCGCAAGCGACCGTCACGGAGACGACACGGATTCGACCGACCGTAAC
>JAFGGR010000129.1 GCA_016930475.1 Clostridiales bacterium
AGGGCCGGTTGCAGTTTGATGCGGACCGGGACCAGTTCCGGATGGGCATGGTGGCGTGGAACAGTGACCGGGTGATGGCGGCGATGCAGGCGATCCGGGATGCAGTGGTGGCAGCACTGGACCGGGTGGTGGCGGACGGTATCATCGGTGAAGTGGAGTTGAAGGGTTTGTATGCGGAGCGACACGATCTGGTGATCCAACATGTTTTCGATCCGGATTCTCCGACACACATGAATTTGAATTACATCGTACCGGACGGCAAGATCGCGTGGGAGAAGGGCTTGTGTCCTCACTGCGGCGAAGAGGTCACCATTCATTTGTTCCCGGATCCGATTCCCCTGGTCAGTTATGAGGCGTTGATCAACACGTTGCGGTTGTTGACCCGGTCGGTCCGCCTGGAGAGAACGGACCGCGGCGGGTATGCGATCGTGGCGGAGTAACCGCGGAAATAATGCTTGCTTTGACGCTCGCTCTTTGTTAGATAATCGGACGGCACTGAGGCGTGGCCAAATTGGTAAGGCTCCTGACTCTGGATCAGGCAATTGTAGGTTCGAGTCCTACCGCCTCAGCTTTTGGTTGTACGGGTCCCATCGTCTAGTGGCCTAGGACGCTGGCCTCTCACGCCGGTAACACGGGTTCGAATCCCGTTGGGACCGCTCCTTTAGATTGAATGGGTTACAGCATTTCGCGCTGTAGCCCATTTTTGCTTTGGGGCCATTTGGGATCAACCACTCATCGTTAGGTAACCGATATGAAGGTTCTTGATCCGGTTTGCTGCTCATGCGTGACGGCCGAAGCAGGCTTCACCGCTCGTCTGCCGCTCACCGGCCGCCCCATTAAGCGAAAGAGATACGAATGAAACCTGGATCAGGCGATGTCTGCGTACAGATACTCATCGACGACGAGGAGCGCGCACAGTTGAATCGGCACACTTGGCAGATGGTGGAGGCATTCGGCTTGGACTCCCGAATCGAGCGTTACAAAGGGAGACGTCCGATAGGTCTCTACAGATAGGATATGGACTGCCTGATAGATGTGGTGGACATTGCGTTGAATGACACACGAGAGTATCCATCGAAGGGAAATTTCAGCGTATTTGGCGTTGAAGAGGCTTCGCGATAGACTCAAGGAGGAATACCAGCGGGCTTTGGGCGTAGCTTAAGCCCGTCGTAATCAAAGTGTGTCCAACGGACTGACGACACCGAGAGGACCTTTATTCAAGACATGGGTATATATCATTGTTGTTTTTACATCGGCATGTCCAAGTAATTCTTGAACTGTGCGGATATCTTGTCCCGATTCGAGAAGATGCGTTGCGAAACAATGGCGTAGTGTGTGCGGCGTAGCGTGTACAGTCAGACCGGCTTCTTGCGCTGCTTTTTTTACGGAGCGTTGGATGCGGATTTCATGGATATGATGACGGCGTCGAGCGCCGCTTCGAGGATCTGTGGAATAATCCGATGCAGCAAAAATAAATTGCCAATTCCACTGATACGGTGCATCAGGATACTTCTGAGCCAGTCGCCCTGGAAGTTCCACTTCGTGCATATTTTGTTCTTTGTCTTTCTCGTATTGCGCCCGGCGTCCTGAAAGATGTTGGAACAGCTCGGGTTTCAACGTGGTCGGTAAAGGAACTCGCCGGTCTTTATCGCCTTTTCCTGAACGAACCGTGATTTCATTCCTGTCAAAAGACACATCCTGGATTCTGAGGCGGAGAGTTTCGGTGACGCGCATACCTGTCCCATAAATTAATCGAGCGATCAAGCTTTCCGTGCCATCCATCAGCGATAGAACTCTTTGAACTTCAGACCGGCTGAGAACAACGGGCAGGCGCTTGCCGCGCCTGGCTCTCGGAAAATCGCTGAAATCATCGATTTCCTTTTTAATGACTTTGCGAAACAGGAAAACAATGGCGTTAAGGGCTTGATTCTGGGTGCTGGGAGCCACTTTTTTGTTGATTGCCAGATCGCTGAGGAAGTGGTGTATTTCTGGAGCGCCCATCTCGGATGGTTTGCGATTATGATACTGGATGAACCGGCGGATCCACTGAAGGTAAGATCTTTCTGTTTTGAGTGCGTAGTGTTCCAGGCGCAGGCTGTTTTGCGCTTCATTCAATATCGCAGTTACATCGAATTGCTGTGTCTTCTTCCTTTTGGAAGGAGGGGGAATGAAAACCGGTTGAGTAAGTTCCCTTGGGGGCGGAACCGGAGAGTATTGAAGTTCATCTGAGTCCTGATGAAAGTCATTTTTCACGTTTTTGATGTTTTCAGGATCCAGTGCAATCCCACGGAATTGTTCATAGTAGATTTCCAGGGCGTCTTGAGCCTGCCGGACCTGCCAGTCTGCAATATTGGGATCATTGGAAAGTTGCTGAAGATAGGCGGTAATTTGCGATCTCCCCAGATCACGTCTGCGAGCTGTCAAAAAGCGCTTAAAGAATTGTCTGACCCAATGGGCATAAAAAGGGCGTCGTCGCGAAGGGACGCCTAATTCTTCCAGAACCTGAAAATATCCGCTGGGCCATCGGGGATCTGGATTGAACGGCGCGACGGAATAATATCGTTTTGTTGGCCTATTCACCATAGCAACAGATAAACTATCCAACATCATATACGAAATCAAGCGGTAATTTTCTAAAGTACTGAGTTGACATTCGGGATCAGCTTTGAGAGATCTGCTGTGATATGAATTTGGAGAATATTATGTTCGGCGAGAAGAAAACGAGAAAAGTAAGGAGAAATAAAAATGAGAGTAAAAAACAAGACAACCCAAGTTTTATTTTTCATCTCTTTTTTAGGCTTTTCTACTGGCGCATTTTGCGAAGAAGAAATGCAGTTGGAGCTTCTGTGGCAAAGTCCTAAGTTCGAAAAAGAGAGCAGTCATTCTCAAAAGTATTTCTTTGATCCAGTGCATAAAGAGCTTCGATATCTGCTAGAAGACAAAATCGTCGCAGTCAATTCTGCAGGTAAGGTTTCGTATGAAAGGAAGTACAACGATATAATTGCATTAGACCGTAAGGAAAGCATTTATCTTTTTGAGAAAGGAAAACCTTTATCAGAAATAGAGAACATTTTCTGGCTCAAAACAGATTTGGCCTCCCGGAAACATTTTTCAAATTCAATGAACTGCTTTGCCCAGTTTATTTTAAAAAAAGACGGAAATCTAATTCTGGAAATGTTCAAATGGGATGCCGACAAGAATGACTATATCCTTCAATGGCGCAATGAAAATGCCTTCTCGTTGATCGAAGCAGCAGGCAGATACACCGGTCAAAAGTTACCTGATGTTTACGTG
>JAFGGR010000130.1 GCA_016930475.1 Clostridiales bacterium
CATCCAGTAGAGCGACCAGGTCTCCCCGGGTCTCGCTCAGTCCTGCGAATAAGGCGGCTTCCTTGCCGAAATTCCTCGAAAAGGAGAGGTATCGCGCATCCGAATCCCCGTCACAGATTTTCTTGAGCGCCGGAAGCGTCCCGTCCTTACTGCCGTCGTCGACAAAAATTAACTCGAATCGACACTCCGTGAGTTTCTTTCTGACCTCGGTCAATGCCTCGTAAAGTAACGGCAGGGAGGACTCCTCGTTATAGCAAGGAACGACCAGACTGATCAGCATGATTTAAACCTCCGAATCGAGCGGTAAACGGTTCTTGCCGAACCATCATGGAACGGTGAGATGTGGTCTCATATAGTATCAGTATACAACAGTGCGGGGGTTTTGTGGTATCATTCACTTGTGCATGATCGCGTCGAGTCGACGTTTGAAAACAGGAGTTTTTATGATAGAAAAGAATAGTCTGAAGAAGACCTCACATCTGTCCGGTTTCAATTCGGCTCCGATGATCGCCTTTATTTCGACACTGGGGATCCTTAGCGTCTTTTTTATTTTGACGGGTACCACCCCTTTCGGGCCGAATACGATCCTTACCTCCGACCTGAGAATACAATATGCCCCGTTTTTGATCGGCTATAAGGAGCACTTGTTATCCGGTCAGATGCTTTCATACTCCTTCCTTCTGGGAATGGGCAAGAACACATTGGGGCTTTTCGCATATTATCTTTCGAGCCCGTTTAATATATTGACCTTTCTGTTTCCCAAGGGGATGATCAGTCATGCCGTGGTTTTCCTGATCATGTCGAAGTTATCGCTGGCCGCCGTTTTCGCGACTCTTTTCTTGCAGAAACGCTCCGGACAGAAGGATCGTATGTCTGCTCTTTTCGGCATATCATACGCAATGTCGTCGTATGCCATCCTATATATGATCAACATCATGTGGCTTGACGGGTTCATGTTGCTTCCGCTCCTGCTTGTTTTCATTGAGCATTATCTGGAAGATGCCCGAAAATGGGGCCGATTAGTCGTGCTTCTGTTCGTGCTGTTTGTTTCGGGTTTCTACATTGCTTATATGGTCGGTATCTTCTCGTTTATTTACCTGGTGATTCGAGTCATCGAAAAGCACCGGCCGGAGACCGACAGCCGAAGCGTGATGCGACAGCTTTTCGGATATATCGGATGTGCCGTTCTTGCGACCGGTATGTCGGCGATCATTTTACTGCCCGCAGGATTGGACACACTCGGAAATCCGGATTATCGGGCCGCGAATCTGACGTTATCGGGCCGTTTCGTCCTCACGGATATCCTGGATCAACTCTTTTCGGGAACCTTCGACTCCTTGCATTCCAATAAACCGTTTATTTACTCCGGACTGGGGGTCACTTTCCTGATCATTCTTTTTTTCTTAAATCCGGGCATTGCGCGGCGAACGAAGATTATTTTCGGAGCGGTGCTGACCGGATTTCTCTTCAGTTTCCATTTGAATCTTCTGGACTACGTATGGCATCTCTTTGACCTGCCGAACTGGTTCCAGTATCGAAACGCCTTTATACTGGTGCTGTTGCTGATCCTGTACGCCTATCTCTCCTATCTGAACAGAGCGTCGCTGACCCCGAAACACTGTATTCGAGCAGGGCTGATTCTTCTTTCTATAATGCTTTTTGTGCACGCGCTCGGTGATATGCGGACCGAAAGCCTTCGGCTTTACGTGAATTTGATTTTCGGTATCCTTTATTTCCTGCTTATACTGGGAATGACGATGCCGAAATGGCCGGAGGCGATTGCACGCCTTCGGCCATTGGCCGTTCCGGCACTGGTCGTGTTGGTATGTGTGGATATCGCGATCGCCAATCCGTTGATGGTGCGCTTCCGTTCTTTGGGAATCCAGACCATCGAGACGACCCAGCTGTCAGAGGATATTCGGAATGCGGAAATACTCGTGGATCAGGCGCGGGACGGACAGGCGGTAAACGAGTCTTTCCGGAGGATCGAGATCGACGACCAAATCAACAGCATTGAGGCTCCGAGCGGCGGCGCCGTTTTGGGCACGCGCACCATATCGAATTTCCAATCCGGGTCGAACAAGCAATTGCATCGCTTCCTCAAACAGTTCGGGTATGCGGTCAATTACAACTATTTCACGGCAAAGCACAGCTACACGTCTGTTGTAACCGATTCTTTTTTTGGAATCTCCAACGTGCTCTCCGAAAAAGACGATTGTTATGGACTGAAGCCCATATCGTCGGTAGGAGAGACACTTTATAAGACGCCCGAAGGGATCGTGAACGATTACGATTCCGAGTCGGACACAGAGAGCCGGAAGATCAGCTCCGAGATATTCCTTTTCAAAAATGAGTCCGTACTGCCGCTTATGTTTACGGTTCGACCGGACGCAGCCGCATTTGACTTCTATTCCCTCGAAAAGGAGACGGAGGACAAGGATTATTTTCGCTTCCAGAATCAATGGCTCGCCTCGATTTTTGAATCGTTTGACCGGGGTGACCCGATATTTTACCCGGCGGGTGAGGCGGAAATATCTGTCTTCAACGCCATTCAATCGAACGAATGGGAGGTCGAGCCGGATAAAGACGAGCGTACCGATTGGGATACGCTCGGCGATGAACCGGTCGGCCATGTCGGGGATGGAATAACGCATTATTTTCAAATGAATCCGGACGCGAAAATAACTCTGGATTATAAGCTTGTCATCGAGTCAGAGGATCCGCTCTTTCTTTCCGTCCCGCATATCGGATGCGGATTTGAAGGACAGGTGCGACTCAACGACGAGACAATTCTGGTCCTGAATCGATCGCATTACACGATGATCTTATTCCTCGGCTGCTTCTCGCCGGGTGAGACCATCGATGTCAGCGTTGTTTTCGATCAAAAAGAAAGTGTCGTTTCCTTATTGGATACGGAGTTCTATTATTGTGACACACAGAAATTTACCGGGCTTCTGACCGAACAGGATCCCGCTGAGGGGATTTCCGGTTTAGCGGCAGAGGATGGGCGGGTATCGGCTTCCGTTACGCTTGATGAGGATCGACTTCTGTTGACGACCATACCGTATGAACGCGGCTGGACGCTCCGGGTGGATGGGGTCAAGACCGATATCCTCCCGTATCAGGACGCATTGATCAGTGTTCCGCTCAGTGCCGGGACTCACTCGGTCGAACTGGTGTTCCGTGCGCCGGGACTCGTCGCGGGCATCGTCATTTCATCGTTATCGCTCTGCGCTTTTGCCTTGCTTCAGATCATCGGGCGTAGGGGGTCCAAAAGGAAGAAGACATGAGCGGCTGGAAAGTGGATTTGATCCTTGCTTTGCGGGAGACCGGGGACGGCTATCTGAACGGGGCGGAGTTGGCCAAGCGATTTGGCTGCACCCGCTCGGCAATTTGGAAAAAGATGAGCGTTTTGCGCGACGAAGGCTATTCGATCGAAGCGATCCCCAACCGGGGGTATCGGCTCGGATCCGAGGCGGATCGTTTTCGCGCGAAGGTCTTGGAGTGCCTATCCGCAGACCCTTCTGTCGCGGGTTTTTTCACGGTTCATGTTGCGGATGTCACAGAATCGACCAATCGAAACGCGCGCGAGGCGGCGGAAGCGGGTGCGCCCGAAAACAGTGTCTTTGTTGGCTTGTATCAGCAAAGCGGCAGAGGTCGGAGGGGTCGTTCCTGGGTCTCCGCACCGGGCGAGGGATTGTGTTTTTCGATCCTGATCCGTCCACAGATATCCACGGAGAGATCCGGAATGCTTTCTCTCTTGTTTGGGCTTTGTGTTTACAAGGCGATCACCGCGCTCTATCCGGTTCGAATCGGTATCAAGTGGCCGAATGATATCGTGGCTCTGATGAACGGCAAGAAACTCTGTGGTATATTATCAGAGACGAGTTTTGAGGAGGATCGGCTTTCCTATGCCGTGATCGGTTGTGGAATCAACATACTGCAGAGTCGCTTTCCGGAGCCGTTGCGGGAGATCGCGACCTCATTACTCATGGAGGGTGTCCCGGACCCCTCCGCCCCGATTCTTCTGGCCGGCGTGCTGAAGGAGTTTTCAAGATCGTATTCGGCATTTGTATCCGACCCGGCCGGTTTTCTCGATGAGTACCGGAGAAATTGCGCGACCTTGGGAAGAGAAGTCATGATCGTCGGCGAAAATCAGCGCGTCGCCACGGCGATAAATGTTAGCGATCGGGGCGAATTGATGATTCGCTTCTCAGACGGAGCGGAGGCGCTCGTCAATGCGGGCGAGGTCAGCGTTCGCGGAATGGAAGGATACCTATAATGTGTTTTTGAGGAGGAATATTCGATGGAACAGTATATGAAGCACTATGAACTGTGGTCCGGAGATCCTTATTTCGACGAGTTGACCCGTGCGGAACTTCTTGCGATCCGATCGAATCCCGGCGAAATCGAAGAACGGTTTTATCGGGAGTTGGAATTCGGCACAGGGGGCTTGCGCGGCATCATCGGCGCAGGAACGAATCGAATCAATCGCTACACCGTCGCGAAAGCAACGGCGGCGCTTGCGCGATATGTCCGGAGCGCCGGCCCTGACGCCATGCAGCGCGGGGTCGTCATTTCCTATGACTCCAGGCATCGATCGACCGAATTCGCGGAGGTCGCGGCCGGGACACTTGCCTCGGAGGGTGTCAGCGTCTTGCTGTTTGACTTGTTACGACCGGTCCCGCTTCTGTCCTTTGCGGTCCGCCATTACGGAGCGTATGCAGGCATTATGATCACGGCCAGTCATAACCCGCCGAAATACAACGGATATAAGGTTTACGGGGAGGACGGCGGACAAATGACGCCGGAGGCCGCTGATGAGATCATTAATCAAATGAATAATATCTGCGACATTCGTACGATTCGTCCGCTTTCCGTTGAAGAAGCACAGGCCGCCGGTAAACTGCGATACATCGGAGAGGAGCTCGATGAAGCCTATACCGAGATGTTGACCGAACTGGTCATCGACCGTCCATCCATCGAAAAGCACCGGAACATGTCCATCGTGTATACACCGATCCACGGCTCCGGCAATCTGCCCGTTCGAAGGATCCTGTCGCGAGTCGGCTTTTCGAACGTTCACGTCGTTCCCGAACAGGAACTGCCGGACGGTAATTTCCCGACGGTTAATGTGCCCAATCCGGAGGATCCCAACGCGCTCAAGTTGGCGGTACAGCTCGCGGTTCGGGTCGAAGCGGATTTGGTCATCGGGACCGATCCGGACTGCGACCGGGTCGGAATCTCCGTGCGGGACAAGGGTACCGGGGAGTATAGAAGCCTGACCGGCAATCAGATCGGACTTTTGCTTCTCGATTACATTCTCGGTTACAAGAAGGAATCGGGCACTTTGCCCGAGCGGTCATTTGCGGTGACTTCCATCGTGTCCAGTCGGCTTGCCGGAGCGATTTGCGCGCACTACGGTGTTGAACTTCAAGAAACACTGACGGGATTCAAGTTCATCGGAGAACGCATTCGTATCGATGACGAAGAGGGAGACAAGCACTTCCAGTTCGGATTTGAGGAGAGCTTCGGGTACTTGTCCGGATTGAGTGTTCGGGATAAGGATGCGGTCGTCGCCGTAATGCTGATCGCGGGCATGGCCGCTCAATCCATGGAACGGGGCCAGACGCTCATTGAGCGACTCGAGGACCTTTTCGAGCGGTTTGGCTTCGGCGCGGAAGAATCGGTTTCATATACCCTTGAGGGGAAAGAAGGCACAGAGAAGATCAAAGCGGCGATGGAGTCTCTTCGCGAGGAGGCCCGGTTGCTGGATGCCGAATCAGCCCGGAGCATTTTCGGGGATTATGGTGTGCATGCGATTCGGGACTATCAGCGTTCGCGGAGATATGAGTACGACGCGGATGCTCCGATCGAGACCGATATCGAATTGCCGGAATCCGATGTTCTTTACTACGAGATGGGCGGAGAAAAGGGGTTGGACTGGGTTTGTGTGCGCCCTTCCGGGACAGAACCGAAACTGAAGGTGTATTTCGGGGTATATGCCGATACGAGGACCGCTGCGGAGGATACGCTTCGTGGAATTAAGCGTTGCGTGACCCGTCGGGTCAGCGAGCGGCTGGGTATCGATTAGCGGAGCGAAGATTTGGGATTGAGTACGGATTGCCCGATGGGTGATTGATGGTGCAGATAAAATAAATGCGGCGGATGGTCCGAACACCATCCGCCGCCTTCAAGTCATAAGAGGAGCGGTTTTCTATGAGTTCTGGAGCGCCAGTGTATAGATCACACTGGTACAGCAGGCGATCGCCGTCCGGATATCCGTCAGGAAAGCCTCGACGCGGTCATCGGAAGCGTTTTTCGAGTATAGGAAATCGCTGATGTGATGAAATTGCTTCTCGGCATATGAATCATGCCAACGTCGAAATTCCTCAAGGAGCATATCGGTGTTCGCGCTTTGCGCGGTCGGCGAGATATGATCGGGAACAAAACGGCAGAGCGCTTCGATCTCGCCGCGGTTCTCATAGAAAAAATCGCGCATTTCATGTTCATAGTTGAGATGATGACGGGCTCCGTTGATGCCTTCTCCCTGATGCGCGACGCAAAAGAAATCGCAGAGGTAATGACAAACAATACCGAGCCGCAACGAAAAGATCGGTGAAATGAAAAGGGCATCGGAATTCTGGAGGGAATGCTTCCGGACCGTCGTATCCAACATCCCGCTCATAAAAGGCTGAGAACGCACAGCAAAATGCGGGTGCGTCAAAGGTAACCAGCTGATATCGGGAAGCATGTTTCCGATGCTGTACCAAAAAGGGGAGATTCGAATTGCTTTCTTGTCGGGAAGGGATGAAAGAACATTCTCTCTGATCAGTGCGCCCATGTGGCGGTGAAGTTTAGTTACCATGAATACATCGTCCTCATAATTGTTGGTGTCCGTCCTTAAATGTCAGCCCAGTGTCATTATACTCCTCAAAACTCTAATGTATATAGGGAAAAAGCCGAAAAAAGCCTAAAACTTTCATGGCATTTTGAACATATGATAATGTAAAATATAAAAAATTATTCCCAGGCACTTGAAAGATTCCTGCGTGTATAGTACCTTCTTAAGTGGTACTGATTTTAGATTACTACAATTTGTTTACACGCAATATCGCGTAAAACATAAGAATAGGTGAAAACGGATTATGAAGAAGAAGACCCAGTACAAGAAGAGACCGACCAAAGCATTTCTGATCGGAGGAATCGTCCTAGCGGCATTGGTCGCTATCGGATCCGCAACGTTTTATTTTGCGAACGGCGGAAAGCTTCCGGGTCCGACGCCGAGCGACAAGGCCGCAGAATCTTTAAATAAGATGAAGGTCGTTCTGGACGTCGGAACGATTTACAATGGTATTTTCATTGACGGTCAGGATGTCTCCGGAAAGACGAAGCAAGAAGCTCTTTCTTTGTTTGAAGGGGGATCCTTAACAAACAGCCCGCAGTTGAATATCATCCTTTCCGTCAGTGATGTCGAGTATCCGTTGAAAACTGCGGGATTGGTATTGGAATCCAACGTCGCTGAAATGGTCGAGCAAGCCTATCAGTACGGAAGAACGGCAACAGGGACCTCGGAAGAGGCGATCATCCAGGCAAGATACCAACAGGTTATGGACTTGGCGACATCGCCGAAGTATTTTCAAACCTCGTATACCCTGAGCGAGGAGAAGGTCAGTGAGCTGGTTCACGAGGTGTTGGATCCTTTGAATACCGAGATGATCGAGCCGGTCGTTGAGGGTTTTGATGTCGAGAAATTGGCGTTCATCATCGGCGACTCTCAGGAGGGTATCACTCTCGGCATCGAAGACGCGATTCGAAGAGTCAAGGAAGCCCTGGATAACGGGGAGTATACGAAGACCATAGCGGTCGGAGCGAGTATTGTTCAGCCTTCGGCGACCAAGGAATTCCTGGAAAGTTACTTGGGCCTTGTTTCTTCGACAAAGACCAGTACCAAGAACGACAAGAACCGGGACACCAATATCCGCTTGGTTTGTGAGAAGGTCGACGGGTTGGTGCTTC
>JAFGGR010000131.1 GCA_016930475.1 Clostridiales bacterium
GATTGGTTCAGACGCTCGAAGTTTAAAAGCGGGCGAAACAGGTTGATTGTCCCGTCCGGGCAACGATAGGCCTTTAATCCTTCGAAAACCGCTTGGCCGTAATGGAAGACCATCGCGGTCGGTTCGATCATGATCGGGCCGAACGGCTCGATACGCGGGTTGATCCAACCCTGCCCCTCGACATAATCCATAGAGAACATATGATCGGTGAACACAGCACCGAACGGAAGGGGTTCACCCGGGATCGGACGTTTTCTCGGCTCTGTGGTTTGAGTCACTTGGATTGTCGGAAACATGATTGAAGCCTCCTTGATGTGTCATTTTCATAATATTATAATACTGATTCATCCGCTTGTACGATAAAATATGCAACTTTCAAAATATTTCTTTCATTTGATGACTCTGCTGTGCCATTTTGCACGACTAAAAATTACCGGCGAGCACTCCGTTATGGATCGAAAATCAAATTGAACAATTGTTCTGTTAGTGGTATTCTTTCTTTGGAGGTGAGTGTCGTGCGTGATAATGTAATTCATGAATCAAAGGATTTGACCCGGCCGCCTATGATCCCTTTTCGCATCGCGGGGGACATGACGCCGATGGGCGACCAGCCGGCGGCGATCGACAGCCTCGTCGACGGGTTGAATCGCGGCTTGCCCGCGCAAACGCTGCTGGGTGTCACCGGTTCGGGCAAAACTTTCACGATGGCTCAAATCATTGAACGGACGCAAAGGCCGGCATTGATCATCGCGCACAACAAGACCCTTGCAGCTCAGCTCTGCGCAGAATTCAAGGCGCTTTTCCCGGATAATGCCGTTGAATTTTTCGTGTCATATTACGACTATTATCAACCGGAAGCCTATATCGCGGCATCGGACACATATATCGAGAAAGACTCGGCAATCAACGATGAGATTGATCGGATGCGGCACAGCGCAACATCGTCTCTTCTGGAGCGCAGAGACGTGATCGTCGTTGCCTCGGTGTCGTGCATTTACGGCTTGGGCGATCCGCAGGATTATAGGGACTTGATGGTCAGTTTAAGACCCGGGATGAAAAAGTCGAGGGACAGGGTCATTCGCGAATTGATATCGATTCGTTACGTCCGCAATGATTTCGAACTGACCCGTGGAACTTTCCGGGTGCGGGGAGATACCATAGATATATTTCCTCCGTGGTCGGAGGAACTACTGACGCGCGTCAGCTTTTTCGGAGACGAGATCGAGAAGATCACAGAAGTCCATCACATCACGGGAAAGGTTCGGTTCGTCAGAAATTACACTTCGATCTTTCCGGCTTCACATTACGCGACAGGTGATGAGAAGGTCAATCGGGCGATGGAAACGATCGAGGCGGAACTGGAGGGACAAGTGGAGGAGCTTCGAAGCCAAGGTAAGGTGATCGAGGCGTATCGGCTTGAGCAACGCACGCGCTACGATCTTGAGATGCTTCGCGAGACCGGATTCTGCAAGGGTATCGAGAACTATTCGAGGCACATGTCTCAGAGGGAACCGGGGTCTCCGCCATATACGCTGATGGACTTTTTCCCGAAGGACTACCTGCTCATGATCGATGAATCCCATGTGACGATCCCGCAGGTCGGAGCGATGTATAATGGCGACCGTTCCCGCAAGGAGAGCCTTGTTGCGTACGGATTTCGCTTGCCGTCGGCTTTTGACAACCGACCGCTGATGTTCGACGAGTTTGAGAAGCGTATGGGGCAGACGATCTTCGTGTCCGCAACTCCATCCGTATATGAGGCACAGCACAGTCAAAATACCGCGGAGCAGATCATCCGGCCGACCGGTCTGGTCGATCCGGAAATCGCGGTTCGTCCGGTCGAAGGACAGATCGAAGACCTCCTTGCGGAGATTCGCGAGAACAACCGACTCGGAGAAAGAACACTGGTCTTGACGCTGACCAAGAAGATGGCTGAAGATTTGACCGACTTTTTGAAAGATGAGAAGGTGCGGGTCAAGTATCTTCATTCGGATGTCGAAACGGTCGAACGAATGAAGATCCTGCGCGAATTGCGTCAGGGCAGGTTTGATGTTTTGGTCGGTATCAATTTGCTTCGTGAAGGACTGGATCTTCCCGAGGTCTCGCTTTTGGTCATACTGGATGCCGACAAAGAGGGTTTTCTCCGGTCAGCCCGTTCGCTTATTCAGATCATCGGCCGCGCCGCCCGCAACGTGAACGGTCGTGTCATTCTTTACGCTGATAACGTGACCGACTCGATGTTTCAGGCAATTTCTGAAACGAATCGTCGCCGTGAGATTCAAATCGCTTATAATAAAAAGAACGGAATCACGCCACGGAGCATCGTAAAGGAAGTCCGCAACGTCTTGGACACCATCGAATCGCTCGAAGCGGAAGCCGGAATATCGGAAGAATCCGTGACGCTTCTGGCGGAAGGGAAGAAACCGCCGATGACAAAAGCCGAACTCGATAAACTTGCGGTCCGGATCGAGAAGGAAATGAAAGAAGCGGCCAAGAAGTTGGATTTCGAGGAGGCGGCACGATTAAGGGATCTCCTGATCATTATCAAAGGGGATCAGAGACGTTAGAAAGAGAGAACCGTTATGAGCACCGAACCCGCTTCGCTCAAGGGGTTTACCCATTTGCATCTCCATACCGAATACAGCCTCTTGGACGGAGCGATCCGTATCCGGGATCTGGCCGCGAAACTCAAGGAACTCGGGATGTCTTCCTGTGCCGTAACCGATCATGGAGTGATGTACGGAACCGTCGATTTTTTTCGCGAGATGCAAAAGGAGGGGATCCATCCGATCCTCGGGTGCGAATGTTATGTCGCGCCGCGCAGCAGACTTATGAAAGAGGGCGCGGAGGACCGGGAGCCTCATCATCTCGTTCTTCTGGCCAAGGATCAGGAGGGTCTGATCAATCTGAACCGTTTGGTCTCCAGGGGTTTTACCGAGGGATTCTATTATCGTCCCCGGATCGATTTTGAGCTCCTGGTCGAGCACCACAAAGGACTGATCGCTCTATCGGCATGTCTGGCCGGTGAAATACCGCAAGCGATCCTCCGGGAAGAATTTGCTAAGGCAAAAGAAATCGCGCTGAAATATGCTGAAGTATTCGGCAAGGATCATTTTTATCTTGAGATTCAGAGTAATCAGATTCCGGCGCAGGCGAGAGTGAATCAGCATTTGATCCGGATATCGAATGAGACCGGGATTCCGCTTGTTGCGACGAACGACTGTCACTATTTGGAACGTTCGGATGCCGAAGCGCATGATATTTTATTATGCATGCAGACCGGCAAACGTGTCTCCGACACGGATCGAATGCGGATGCCGACGGATGATTTCTACGTGAAGTCAGAGGCTGAAATGCTCGAGTATTTCGCCAATGTCCCATCCGCTATCGAGAACACCTCAAAGATAGCGAGCATGTGCCACGCCGGATATACTTTTGGACATATTCATTTACCGACGTTTGAGATCCCGCCTCTGTTTGATGACCATGTGGATTATTTGCGATTGTTGTCGGATGAAGGTTTGCGGGAGCGCATTTCCGGTGTTTCCGATCCCGATCGGATCGATGAGTATCGTCACCGCCTCGACTATGAACTCAATGTCATCAATGAAATGGGTTATACAGACTACTATCTGGTGGTCTGGGACTTCATCAAATACGCCAGAGACCACGGGATCATCGTCGGGCCGGGCAGAGGTTCCGGAGCAGGATCTCTGGTGGCATACGCACTGGGGATCACCAATATCGATCCGATCCGCTATGGATTGATCTTCGAGCGTTTTCTGAACAGCGAACGTGTCAGCATGCCGGACTTTGACATCGACTTCTGTTATGAGCGCAGACAGGAAGTGATCGATTACGTCACCGAAAAGTACGGAAAGGACCGTGTCGCCCAAGTCATCACCTTCGGAACGCTCGCGGCCAGAGCCTGTGTGAGAGATGTTGCGCGAGCCCTGGACGTTCCGTATGCGCAGTCGGACCGAATGGCCAAGATGATCCCCGCCGCGTTGGGAATGACGATCCAAAAGGCACTGGACATCGCACCCGAACTCAAGGGCGAATACGACGCGAACCCGATCGCCAAGCAGGTCCTGGATACGGCGATGAAATTTGAGGGGATGCCCCGGCACGCTTCGACGCATGCGGCCGGTGTCGTTATATCAAGCGTTCCGCTGACCGACCTGGCACCGCTCGCAAAGAACGAGGATGCGGTAGTCGTTCAATTCGATAAGAATAACGTTGAGGCCATCGGCCTTCTCAAATTTGATTTTCTGGGATTGCGAACGCTGACTGTGATGAGAGATACTGCCGAGATGGTCATGGAGAATCGCGGCGCACAGATCGATTTCGATCGGATCCCGATGGACGACCCGAACATTTTCGAAATGATCAGTAAAGGCGACACGGAGGGCGTCTTCCAATTGGAAAGTGCCGGAATGACGTCCTTCATGAAAGAACTGGCGCCGACCGGTATGGAAGATATCATCGCCGGGATATCGCTCTATCGTCCCGGACCCATGGAGCAGATCCCGAAGTATGTGAAATCCCGACACGACCCGTCGCAGATCCGTTACAGTCACCCTTTGCTGGAGCCCATCCTGAATGTGACCTACGGCTGCATGGTCTATCAGGAGCAGGTCATGCAGATCGTCCGGGATCTGGCCGGCTTTTCGATGGGTCAATCGGACAATATCCGGCGCGCGATGTCCAAAAAAAAGGCGTCGATCATGGAAAACTACCGCAAGACATTTATTTACGGCGGATATGATGAATTGAAGAGAAAAGTCGACGGAGCGATCATGCGCGGTGTTCCGGAGAAGACTGCGGAGAAGATTTTTGACGAGGTGTCACATTTTGCCGGATATGCTTTCAACAAGTCCCATGCGGCCGCATATGCCGTGGTCGGATACTTCACTGCCTATTTGAAGTACTATTACCCGACCGAATTCATGGCCGCGATGCTCAACAGCTATCGCGGGAACCTGTCGCAGGCGGCTTGGTATATCGGTGTTTGCAAGCGTATGGGCATTACAGTGTTGCCACCCGATATCAACGCCAGTCTGGCAAAGTTTACAACGGAAGGGGAAGGGCGGATTCGGATCGGTCTTTCTGCAATCAAGAACGTCGGTGAGGCGGCGATCAATCGCATGATCGATGAGCGCAAGCTGAACGGATTGTTTCTCTCTTTCGGAGACTTCCTTAGACGTATGGATCGACTGGATGTCAACAAGAAAATGGTCGAGAGCCTGATTTTCGCTTCTGCGCTGGATCTCTTTGGCATTCCTCGTGCAAAGTTGATCGCGGCGTCCGATCCGTTCATCGCGCAACTGCAGAATGCCCGGAAGCACCTAATGGAAGGTCAGTTATCCTTGTTTTCGATGGACGGTCCCGGGCTTGAAAAGGTCGAGAGCGAGCCGCAATACCCAAACATCGAGGAATTCTCTACATCAGAGATCCTGGCGCGTGAAAAAGAGGTGCTCGGGATCTATGTGTCCGGACATCCTCTTGAAGGGTACACGCGCGCGATCGCCCGACAGACGTCAGTGGACAGCTCAATGTTCCGGGCGGGCTCCGACGAGGACAGCCCGATGACGGAGCGAAGTATTCGTGACCAGGAGCGCGCGATCATGGCCGGCCTCGTCGTCTCGTACACGACAAAGACGACGAAGAAACAAGATTTGATGGCTTTTGTTCAGATGGAGGACATCACCGGGATGTTCGAGGTGATCGTCTTTCCGAATACCTATCAGCAATATGCGTCAATGCTCAAGGAAAACAGGGCTCTCCTCGTGACCGGAAAGATCAGCATGAGAGAAGATGAAGAGCCCAAGCTGATCGCGGAGAAATTCGAGGATCTGGCGCATAACGGAGATGACGTATCGACGTCGTTTCCCGATAACAGGACGCAGACCCCGCCGCCTCCACTCAGAGAAAAGAATTCGCCGGGCCGGATCCCCAAAGAACCTGTGATCTGCGTGCCTGAAGATGTCCCCCCTACAGAAAGCGACGATAATGGGCTTTGGGAAGTGTCGGCAGATGAATCGATAGGGCGGCAGAAACTGGCGATTTGTTACCACGGCAGTGAAAAGGACAGCGGGTACGCGCGAATCCTGGCCGCTCTCGGGTATTTTCGGGGCACGGTGCCCGTGCTGATTTACTTTTCGCGCGAAAAGCGCACCGTTGAGCTCCCGGATCGTTACGCTGTCGAGTTAAGCGACGATATTTTGAGGGAGATTATTCGTGTTTGTGGGCGTGACAATGTCGTGATCGTATAAACGGACGGGCGCGAAGGTTTTTTTCGCGAATGATTCACGTTTTTACCCTGAATATGTATAATAGTTAAGAGCCTTTTCACAATGGTGGGTTCTTACCGATGGAAAACGTGGTGTCGCCAGGCATCCCCGAAAGGATAAATTTATGAATGAAGAATACTCACTGACGAATTTACCGGATCTCAAATCGCTTAAGGCGAAAAATTACGATCAGGTCCCGGAAAAAGAACGCCCTCAGATCAAGACCATTGGCATTCTTACGAGCGGCGGAGATGCGCCCGGCATGAACGCCAGCATTCGCGCGGTCGTTCGCGCCGCCGGCCACTTCGGGATCAAGGTTTTCGGAATTACGCGCGGCTTTCATGGTCTGTGGAAGGGAGAGTTCGATGAAATCGGGACTCGTCAGGTTTCCGAGACCTTGCAGAGAGGCGGGACTTTTCTGATGACCGCGCGGTCCAAGACCTTTGAGACCCCTGAAGGAGTCGTCAAGGGAGCCCAGATGTGCAAGGTCTTCGGTGTCGAAGTGTTGATTGTCATCGGCGGCGACGGATCCTACTGTGGTGCCAGAGATCTGGCGCGAATCGGCATTCCCGTCATTGGCCTTCCGGGAACCATCGATAACGATATTGCCTGTACGGAGTATACCATCGGTTACGATACGGCTATGAATACGGCGATGGAGGCCATCGATAAACTCCGGGATACAGCGTCTTCCCACGAGCGTTGCAGTGTCATCGAGGTCATGGGCAGAAGAGCCGGATACATCGCCCTGAACGTCGGAATCGCGACCGGGGCGGAGGTTGTTTTGATTCCCGAACTGCCGGTCGATTTCGAGCGGGATGTGATCCGTACGATTCTCGCGTGCCGCAATATGGGGAAGAGACATTACATTGTCATCGTTGCGGAAGGCGTCGGAGACGCAACCGATATCGCCACCCGGATCGAGGAGGCGACGGGTATCGAGGCCAGACCGACGATCCTCGGGCACTTACAGCGGGGGGGAAGTCCGACGCTTCGGGACCGCTTGATGGCAAGCCTTATGGGGATTCGCGCGGTGGAGTGTGTACGACAGGGGAAATTAAACCGACTGGTCGTTTATCGGAACGGAGAAATCTCGGATGTCGATATCGAAAAAGGTCTTCAGATGAAGAAGACCATCAAAGCCGAAGAAATGGATCGATCGAAATATCTGCTGTAAAGGATTCATCTATGGCAAGTGATCTTCGAATGGAATGGACCGTTCCGAATATTTTGACGACCGTTCGCCTCGCGGCGATCCCTTTCATGGGGTATTTTATCTTCCGCGGCAAGGGAGAGGGAGATACCGCGTGGATGTTCAGCATGATCGCTTTTTCTTTTTTCGTCGCGATCTGGTTGACGGATGCGGCGGACGGATACATAGCGCGAAAGTATAAGATGGTTTCCGATTTCGGGAAGATCTATGACCCGTTCGTGGACAAGGTTTTTCAATTTACGACGGCTTTCATGATGCTGCTCATCGGGAAAATGCCCCTTTGGGTGGTGATTTTTATCCTGGTCAAGGAGATTCTAATGATCCTGGGCGGAGCGTATTTTCTTCAGCAAAGAAAACTCGTGGTCCACTCGAAGTGGTACGGCAAGGTCTCGACGGTCCTTTTTGTCATTGCGTTGGCGACCTTGTTTTTTCTTGATAAGGATACCCAATATCTCGCGCACTATATCTTCATCGCGCCGGTCCTGATGGCGACGTTTTCGACCGTTTGTTATGCCGTTACGGCCGTGCGCAATTACGAGGATCTGGGCAACGATCATGCGGATCGGGAAGCGCAAAATTCCGATCCGAATCAAGAAAACGCAAAGAGCAGTTAGGAAAATATATGATTCAGAGTTTTGAAGAAGCGGCGGACGGGTACCTTCTTAAAGGGAAGGTTCTGGATACGCTTGAGTTTAATAAAGTGAAGGCTCGATTAGTTGAACTGGCTCGTACTCCTTACGGAAAAGAGTCTTGCGACGCATTGTTTCCGAGCGGGGATTTTGATTGTGTGCGGGAGCGGATCCGTGAGACGAGTGACACCATCGCTTATTTTGATCGCGAAGGCCGCACATCGATCTCGGGCATCAACGATATCCGCGGATCGCTGAATTACGCGACGTCCGGCGGGACACTTTCCATGAAGGATCTCCTGGATATTGCCGGGTTTTTGCGTGCCGTCGAGAGGATACATAAGACGCTTGAAAAGTCCGACATCACCGAAAATGTCTTTTGTGAGCGCATTCGACTGCTGGTCACGGAACCCTCCCTCGAGAAGGAGATTTCATTCTGCATCATTTCCGAGGAGGAGATGAACGACCGGGCCAGTGACGCGTTGTATGTGCTCAGAAGAAAGATCCGGGATGCCCAAACGGGGATCCGGGATACTCTCGAACGCCTCATTCGCAGTCATTCATCGGATCTGCAGGAGCAACTCGTAACGCTGCGAAATGACCGCTATGTGGTCCCGGTCAAGGCGGAAAAACGCTCCGAGATCCCCGGTATCGTTCACGATACCTCATCCTCCGGGCAAACCGTATTTGTCGAGCCGATGGCGGTGGTCGAAGCGAACAACCGGATCCGCGAGTACTTGGCGGCCGAGCGCGAGGAGATCCACCGGATATTGACGGAACTTTCGGCCAAAGTCGTAACCTTCTCGGACAGCTTGCGAGCGGATATCACGCTGGTCGGAGAAATCGATTTTTTTGCGGCGAAGGCCGAGCTTGCATCGCTCATGAAGGCGACCGTTCCGCTGTTGAACCAAGACGGACGCATTGTTCTTCGGAAAGCACGGCACCCGTTGATCCCCGAAGACGTCGTTGTGCCGATCGATTTTGAGGTGGGTGTTTCTTTTCGAACACTTGTTGTTACCGGCCCGAATACGGGAGGTAAGACGGTCTCGCTCAAAACCTGCGGTCTCATGACGCTCATGACGATGGCGGGATTGGCTATCCCTTGTCTCGATCATTCCGAGGTCGCCGTTTTTCGAAAAGTACTGGCGGACATCGGTGACGAGCAGAGTATCGAGCAAAGTCTGTCGACATTTTCTTCGCACATGAGAAATCTGGTGTCAATCCTCGAGGAGGCAGACGCGTCGACCTTGGTTTTGGTCGATGAGCTGGGATCTGGAACCGACCCGTCCGAAGGCGCGGCCTTGGCGACAGCGATCCTGGACGAATTTTTTAAGCGCGGTGCGGTGACGGTTGCGACGACCCACTATAAGGAACTCAAGGGCTATGCCATCAACACGGAAGGGGTCGAAAACGCTTGCTGTGAGTTCGATACCGATACGCTGTCACCGACGTACCGGCTTCTGATCGGACTACCCGGAGTCAGCAACGCATTTGTTATCTCTCAGAAACTCGGGCTTCCGGAAGCGATCATCAATTCCGCCCGGACCTTTTTGACCGAGGAAGGAATCCGTTTTGAGGAACTTCTTTCCGCCGCGGAGCAGAAGAACCGCGAAAGCGAAAAGCTCCGCAAAGAGATCCGCGACATGCGCGATCTCGTTAAGAAGCAGATCGAAGATCTGGACAAACAGCGTAAGGCGCTCGAGTCCGGCAAGCAACAGATCCTCGAGTCCGCCCGCGAAGAAAAGAAGGGCATCCTCTCCGAAACGATCGACGAATGCGACCGCATCCTCGCCGAGATCCGGGTCGGCATCAAAGAGAAAACCCAGCGCGATGCGGAGGATATGCTCCGACGCATCAGAAACAACCTCAGGGCCGGTATCCATGACCTCGAAGCCGAATCCCGGGACTCATCACAGCCTCGGATGCCGGGCGAAAAGCCGGACGAGCTCAAAATCGGCGAGACATATTATTCTTCGAAGATCGGCGGGATCGGAGTCCTTGTCAAATTGCCGGACAGCCGCGGGACGTGTGTCATTGAAGCGGGCGGTGTGCGCGTTACGGTCCCGTCGGAATCCTTGTTGATCCCGGAGGAGGAAGCCCCGGCACCCGACGCGAAGGCTTCCCGAAAGAATCGTGCCATTGGGGTCAAGCCGGTTTCGTCCGCGGAAAAAATTCGGATGAGTCGCGCGCAGAATACCATGCCGGAGTTGATGCTTCTCGGCAAAACATCGGAAGAAGCCATGATCGAACTGGATCGCTATCTGGACGACTGCGTCCTTTCGGGGATCAAGATCGTTCGGATCGTTCACGGAAAGGGAAGCGGCGTTCTTCGCTCGGCGGTCGCCTCCATGCTCAGAAGGGATCCCCGGGTCTCGGGCTACCGTCTCGGAGGCCAAGGTGAGGGTGGCGACGGCGTGACCATCGCCGACTTATAAATCAGGCGGCTTTTCGCAGAAGATCGAATCAATCAACGGATCAACAAATCGGCACCGATCGGCCGGGATCGATAAAGAAGCGGAACAGGAACGGGCCGGAATCGAAGAAGAGCCCGGTCCCGGAGGCTTCGACCTCATTATAAGCCGATGCGCCGTTCCCTTGGGGAGTATCGCTTGCATACATCATGAATGGGACGGGTTCGCTTGTGTGGGTGCGTAAAGATAGCGGAGTCGGGTGGTCGGGGAGAAACAAAATTCTGAATTCCTCTCCGGTCCGCTTTTTATTCTCGAAAAGCCAATCATGGACGGGTCCCAAAATGTCGGCATCAATGCGTTCGATCGCCTTCACTTTCCCGGGAGGATCGCCCTGATGACCGCACTCGTCGGGGGCTTCCACGTGAAGATAAACAAAATCCTTTCCGGATCCGAAGGCCCGGATCGCGGCGTTTGCCTTGCCATTGAAATCGGTATTCAGATTCCCGGTCGCGCCGGGAACCTCGATCAGCGCCAAGCCGATCAGTCGACCGATGCCGAAAACCAGATCCACGGCGGATATCACCGCTCCGGTTTTCCCGTAGACCGACTCGAAAGAAGGGAGTTGAGGACGAGTGCCCTGACCCCAGAGCCAGATGGAATCCGCGGTGTTTTTCCCGAGTTCCGCCCGGCGAAGATTCACCGGGTGATCGCGGAGCAAGACCTCGGATCGCGTCATTAAATCGAGAAGAAACGCCGAGCCGTCGCCCTGAGGTAGGTATCTGCATATGCTTTTTCCGCTGATATCGTGGGGAGGAGTCAGGGTCAAATCAGCCGGTCCGTTCTTCCAGACCATGCAATGGCGGTAACTGCGGCCGGCATAAAAATGAACGGTTTCGGAGGAGAGTCCGGCCTCCAACGTCGCAATCAACTCGGCGGCCTCCGCGGTGGTGATTTCACCAGCCGAATAATCCGCCATTTGGCGATCCTTGTACTCACTGTTGCCGTTACGGGATAAAGTGACTAAATTGCATCGGAAAACGACATCCTCGGGCTGCATATCGATCCCGAGACTCACCGCCTCGATCGGAGAACGGCCGGTATAATACCGGGCCGGGTCATAGCCCATGACCGCCATATTGGCCGGTCCGCTGCCCGGCTCCATGCCGTCCGGAATGGTTTGAACCATCCCGCACAACGATCGTGCGGCCAAACGGTCGGCGTTCGGAA
>JAFGGR010000132.1 GCA_016930475.1 Clostridiales bacterium
CACGGTTGTATCGCCGCATTTGCGCCAAAAGAGTCTCGTAGTCGTCCAGTCGGACAAGATCCGGGTCTCTGGGCGGTGACGGATCCGAGTCCGGATCCTCGTATTCTTCGGGCGCAAAGGCCATTGAGTCGCTTACACTCAGCGCTTCCTCGGACGCAGACTTCATCATCTGTTCATTGACGGGGCCGTCCGCATATGATCCGGCCTCATCGGATTTTGCGAGTTGGGAAACAAAGAAAATCGAGCCGCCGGTAACCAGGGCGACGGCCGCGAGCGCGACAACGGTTTTCAGGAAGACGACGCGATTGCGACGCGGTTCTTTTCGCGTGGAAGAAAAAGACTTCGCGGATTCCGAGGCGGTCCGCTCGGATTCCGCCCGGACCTTCTCCAGCGTGCGGTCGAGCAGATCCTGATCTGCCCTAACCTCGTTAAGTTCTTTTTTAAATTGTTCGCTAAATTTCTTCATATTTCCTCCGTGTCCATGAACGGAGCCATTTTCTTTCGTGCCCGAAAAAGCCTGCTTCGAACCGAGTTTTCCGCGATGCCCAGCTGACGGGCGATCTCATGTGTATCCAAATCAAAATAAAATCTCAGAAGGATCACGTCCTTGTACTTGGCCGGAAGACTTTTCACCGCTTTCATCAAATCGGAGTCCTCGATCATATCTCCGATGATCCGATCCTCCTGTGCTCCGGTCTGTGTTTTGCTTCTTTGGTGTGTGACGTCGCTCGTGCCGCCGCTTGTTTCGGTCCATTCTTCGTATGAACCGACCCGGGACTGCCAGACTGATTTCAGATAGTCCTTGCAAACGTTTCGGGCGATCGCGATGAGCCAGTACTTAACGTCCGATTCGCCCCGGAAGCTTTTCGAACGGGTGATCGCTTTGACAAATACATCTTGAAAAGCATCCTCTGCCAACGAACGTTTCCCGAGGTATACGTTGCATACTCTCAGAATGTCGTTTCCGTAAAGATGAAACATTTCCTCGACGGACGGGACGAGACAATGCTCGATCGGTCCCGGATCGGAGGAAGGCGTGTGGCTCATCCGATAACTCCTCTGCACAATAGACGACTCGCAGGTCGAATCTGTTGCAAACGCAAAGCGGTGGATCAATATAAAGCCATTTTAATTCATTTTGTGCGAAGCGCCAATGGGACGGATGATTTCATCCCATGATACGGTCGGACGCATTATTTCAAATTGTTTAAATAAGTATATACGCGCGCGCGTGGCCCGGAAAAGTTTGGTATAATGTTCGAAGGTATATTTTTTGAACATTGGAGGAGCCGATAATGTCCGATAACCCGGGTGGTAATCATCCCGACCGAAGTGCAGAACAAGATCGAAGGAAACTACAGGAAGAGCAGATCGACGCGGTTTTTCGCTCGCCGCAGACAACCATCATTCCCGTTGATTTGGAACAAGAAATGAAGAAGTCATTCATCGATTACGCGATGAGTGTTATTTCGGATCGTGCCTTGCCGGATATCCGTGACGGGATGAAGCCGGTCCATCGACGGATCTTATATTCGATGTATACCCAGGGTTTTACTCCGGACAAAGCATATCGTAAATGCGCGACGACCATAGGAGACGTACTCGGTCGTTTTCATCCGCACGGAGATATGTCGGTGTACGATGCGCTCGTTCGTTTGGCGCAGGACTTTTCGATGCGGCACCCCTTGGTAGACGGTCACGGGAACTTCGGATCCATGGACGGAGATCCGCCCGCCGCGTACCGTTATACGGAAGCCAGATTACAAAAGCTCGCTCTGGAAATGATGAGCGACATCAACAAGAATACCGTTGATTTCAGGCCCAATTTTGATGAACACGAGATGGAGCCCATTACTTTGCCGGCTCGCTTCCCTAATCTGTTGGTGAACGGAGCCGTCGGTATTGCCGTGGGGATGGCGACCAGCATTCCGCCCCATAATTTGGGAGAGGTGATCGACGGAGTGGTGATGCTTCTGGATCATCCCGAAGCGGATGTCGAAGATTTGATGACCGTGATATCCGGGCCGGATTTTCCGACCGGAGGCGCGATCCTCGGACAAAGAGGGATTCGTGACGCATATCGGACCGGTCGCGGAAGGATCGTCGTCCGGGCGCATGCGGACATTGAAGTTATGAAGAACAATCGCCAAAGGATCTTGGTGCGTGATCTTCCGTATATGGTGAACAAGGCTCGGTTGATCGAGCGGATCGCCGACCTGGTAAAGGACAAAAAAATCGAAGGCATTTCGGATATCCGGGACGAATCGGATCGCAGTGAGTCGGTACGTATCGTGATCGAGCTGAAAAAAGATGCCAATTCCAATTTGGTTTTGAACCAGCTGTACAAGCATTCATCTTTACAGGAAGCGTTTAATGCGAACATGCTCGCTCTGATCCCGGATGAACAGGGTCGGCTTGAGCCGAGAACGATTACGTTGCTCGATGCGCTGACGCATTACATTCGTCATCAGGAAGAAGTTGTTCGCCGGAGGACGAAGTTTGACCTGGAGAAGGCCGAGGCTCGCCAGCATATTGTCGAGGGCCTGCTTAAGGCGATCGATCATATTGACGAGGTCATTGCCCTGATCCGGGCGTCCAGGACCGAGGACGAAGCCAAGAAGAGACTCAGTGAACGTTTTGGATTTTCGGATAAGCAAGCGCAGCATATCGTGGATATGCGCCTGGGGCGCTTGACCGGGTTGGAACGTGAAAAGCTCGAGGCGGAGTATAAAGACTTGCAGGAGAAGATCGAATATTATCGAAAAGTACTTCAAGACGAGAATTTGTTGCATGAAATCATCAAAACAGAGATCATTGCCGTCAAGAATAAGTTCGCGAATCCGAGACGATCCGAAATTATTCCCGGAGGGGACGATGAGATCGATGACGAATCGCTCATTCGGGAAGAAGACGTGGTCATTACATTGACGCATTTCGGGTACGTGAAGCGTCTCCCGGTCGACACATACCGCAGTCAGCATCGAGGCGGACGCGGAGTTACGGGATTGGCGACCCGTGAGGAAGATTTTGTCGAGCAGATCATCACGACTTCGACGCACTCCACTTTGTTGTGTTTTACGAACCGCGGTCGCGTTTTTCGATTAAAAGGATATCAGGTGCCGGAGGCCAGCCGACAGGCGAAGGGTACGGCAATTGTCAACCTGCTTCAATTGGACGGCGAAGAAAAGGTCCGTACGGTGATCCCCGTTCAGTCTTTTGAAGAAGGCTACTTGACAATGGCTACCCGTGAAGGCATGGTCAAAAAGACGGAATTGTCGAGCTATTCCCGGATACATAAGGGAGGCTTGATCGCCGTTAACATACGTGAAGACGACGAGTTGATCGATGCGAGGATGACCGACGGGGAGCAAGAGATCGTATTGGTTACCCGGAAGGGAATGTCGATCCGTTTTTCCGAAAGTGATGTCCGAAGCACGGGCCGAAATACGATGGGTGTCCGCGGCATTCGCTTAGGGATCGGAGACTGTGTGATCGGAATGGCCCCCATCGTGGAGGGACAGGATCTGTTGGTCGTGTCGGAACGCGGTTTCGGGAAACGCACGCAATTGTCCGAATATCGGAGACAGACACGTGGCGGAAAGGGCCTGATCACGTACCGGATCGCCGAGAAAACCGGTCCGCTGGTCCGTATTTCGCTGGTCGACGATTCGAAAGACTTACTGTTGATAAATGATAACGGAATCGTTATTCGGCTCGGCGTTTCGGAGATCCCCGTATTGTCCCGTGTAACTCAGGGAGTCACGTTGATGCGTACCCGGGATTGTAAAATCGTCGATATCGCGATTGTCGATCATGAGGAGCCGGAAGATTGGGAAGATGCGGATTATGCGACATCCAACGAAGCCGATGAGGTCATATCGGAAGGCGAAGAGCCGCAGATCCCCGAAGACGGGGGCGGAGGCGTTATCAATCGGGACGGAGGAGAATAATGGATAAGATCGAAAAAAAGCGAAATCGTCACACCATGTCTTGCGGGATCGCTCGGTTGCTTGCTTTCTCCTTAGCCGTGTGTTTTGCATTTCTGTTTTTTGTCTTGCCGGTTTCGGCAGACGTGGGTCAGTTCCCGATCGAACTTCCTCCCATTGAGGAAGTAGTCTGTGCTTCCTACTACGTTTATGACATCACCAAGGGGGAGGTCGTCCTTGAGATGGATCCGGACAAGCGGATCTATCCGGCTAGTATGACCAAAATCATGACAGTGGTACTTGCCTTGGAATACTTGGATACCGATTCGTATGTAACCGTTAATCAGACGGCTATGGATGCGACCACACCCAATTCGACCATGATGGGGCTGAGCGTGGATGAAGAAATTATGGTCCGTGAACTGCTGTACGGAGCGATGCTTCCTTCGGGGAACGACGCTGCGAACGTGTTGGGGGAATCGGTCGCGCAGACACTTCGGGACAGGGGACAGACACCTGCTTCGGCCGCGGGAGAAGAGCAGAAGTCTTTGCTTGTGGAGTTCGTGGATCTAATGAATCGCAAGGCCGGTGATTTGGGACTTGCGAACACACATTTTATGAATACCAACGGATTGCATCACGACGAGCATTACACGACGGCGCGAGATTTAGCGGTGCTTTTCGAGCATGCGCTTCAATATGATGAATTTCGGACGGTGATCAATACGCCGACGCATGTGTACAAGGCGACGAACAAGCATACGTTCGACGGATGGGCGATCGGCCGCAACACGAACTATCTTTTGAACGATCCGTGGATCCTTGGAGCGGACAGCAAGGTTGCCAAGGTTGTCGGCGGCAAAACCGGAACGACGATCGTTGCGGGAACGGGCATGGCGCTCTTTGCCGTCAATAAGAACGGCGATGAAATGATCAGTATCGTATGCGGGATCCCCTACGATTCGGCAAACCGACAAACGACATATGTTGCGACGGTACTCAACACCGGCGCCACGATTTGTTTTGACGCCGACCCGATCGTGCGTATCGAAGGAAACGTCATGAATCACAGGCCGTATAACGCTCCGGCGGGCTTGGGTCCGGAGATCCCGGAGGCGACCGAACCCGCTGAGCCCACGGAAACCGAGCCCGGGACAGAACCGACGGAACAGACGGAGCCCACAACGGCAATCAGCACGGATCCCGGGGGCGAGTCCGATGGTTTTGATCTGATTACATATCTTCGTGAAAACGTGATCGTTGCCATCCTCGGTGGGCTGGCCATTCTGTTTATTATTGCCATCGTGCTCCTTGTCATTATTCCTTCGGTGGTTCGTAAAAAGCGCAGAAAAAGACGGAACACCTCCGGTTTTCAGGGTATTCGGCGGATATGACCGTAGACAATACACTCGGCGACGGGGCGTGGACCGTTTGACTTTCGAAAGCATGAGGATGGCGGTGCATGGAGCGAAAGCAATTAAATGATCTGTTCCTGAAGCGTTTCGGGCCCGGTCCGACGCGTGCTTTTATTGCTCCGGCTCGGGTGAACCTGATCGGAGAACACACGGATCATCAGGGCGGATATGTCTTACCCTGCGCGCTTCATATGAGATCGGCATGCGTGGTTCGTCCTCGCGATGACGGTCGTTTGCGCATTGCGGCAAGCGATCTTCCCGGGATGGTCGAGGCGGATGTTTCGGACTTGGCGGGATATGCGAATATTCCTTGGGGAGCATATCAGATCGGGGTCGCTCATATCATGCGGCAACGCGGATATCATGTGTCGGGAATGGATATGCTTTTCGATGAAACCGTTCCGCATGGAAGCGGTCTTTCGTCGTCTGCCGCGATCGAGGTCGCGACGGCGATCGCAATTGCGACGCTCAGTGCCGAGTGTGCCGGGACAGAAATCGATCTTTTGGAACTGGCGCTTATTGCGCAATCCGCCGAGAATGACTATGTTGGGATGAACTGCGGGATCATGGACCAGTTTGCATCGGCGATGGGGAAGAAGAATCACGCGATATTTTTACGATGTGCGGACCTCTCGTACCGGTACGTGCCGGTGAAGTGGGTCGAACAGTCCGTTGCACTAATGATATGCAACACAAACAAGCCGCGGTCGCTGATCGAAAGTGCGTATAACAAGCGCAGGGAAGAGTGTGATACTGCTTTTCGAGCTGTACAAGAAAAGGCCGGGATCCAATACCTTGCCCAGATGACTCCGGGTGCCTTTGAAGAGTATAAATCAATGATCGAAGACCCGATCGCACTGAAAAGAGCGAGGCATGTCGTATACGAGAACGATCGAACCGTTCACGCGTGTGAACTGCTCGAAAAGAGCGACTTTGTCGCTTTCGGAGCGCTGATGGACCGATCCCACGATTCTCTTCGCGATGATTTCGAAGTGACGGGAGCGGAGTTGGATGCGATGGTCGATGCGGCCCGGGCACAAAAAGGCGTTCTCGGAGCACGGATGACCGGGGCGGGGTTCGGCGGTTGTGCGGTCGCGCTCGTTAAGGATAAGGATTGCGATGCGTTTATAGCCAATGTCTCGAAAATATATGCCGCCCGGACGGGATACACGGCAAGTTTTTACCGCGCTCAAGTAAGCGACGGAGCCCGGGAGATCAAGGATACACAGGACGCTTGACTTCGACGCCGTGATTATTTTAAGCAGTGGAACAAAATAATGGTCCGCTGTTCTTTTTATCTGCGTATAAACAGTATGTATTTAGTTACCTATTTAGTATAGGGAGACGGAGCGAGGACCGGTATTACGGATCGATAATTGAGGACGTATCGATTCTTTCTCCCCAAAGGCCGAAAATCAAGGAAATTCGGTCCGAAAATGTGTTGACAGTTATCAGGTGCAATGATAATATAATCAGGCGCTTCACGAAAGCAGCGCAACGGACCTTGAAAATTGAATAGAAGAGCAGAACAAAAGACGAGCCTTAAATCAATTCTATAAGAGTTGAGAAAAGAAAAGTAAA
>JAFGGR010000133.1 GCA_016930475.1 Clostridiales bacterium
GTCTGCATCAGGATCTTACTTTCGTTATCGATTTGAAGACCGGTACAGTCGGCGGTCAAACCGGTCCCGATCCTGGAAGCCACTCTCGGCGCCAGAGATCGGCCGTACGCCGTTGCGCCCATCAGGACGATCTCCGGCTTGTAGGTTCGGATCAATTGCGCGAAAACGTCGGTATACGATTCGTCGTTGAAGTCCCGAAGCGTCGGATCGTCGACGACATATACGTTATCCGCGCCGTGAGCGATCAGGACCTCTGCGGCAGAGTCCAGTTTCTCGCCGATCAGAACGGCGGAGAGCTCGACTCCGAGCTTGTCGGCAAGCTTTCTTCCTTCGCCCAGCAGTTCGAGCGCGACGTTTGAGGCGATGCTATCCTTCTGCTCGGCAAAGATCCAGACGCCCTTGTAGGCGGACAGATCCACGGAGGGTCCCATTTCGTCCTGAATAAAATCGATCGCGAAAAACTTGCAGGAAGATACACAAGCACCGCATAAGGTACAGTTGTCCATGATCACCGCTTTTTTATTCACGACTTTGATCGCTCCGAAAGGGCAAGAGGCGACACAGAGTTTACAGCCCACACATTTTTCGGGAATGATTCGAATACTTGTCATCTGAATTATTCCCCCGCTTTCATAAAATGCATTGAAAGAAGCCGGTCGGTGAGTTTCCGGGCTTGTTCTTCCGGCGTCCCCTCAAACATCTCGCTCTGGACATCATGGACCGGCACAAAGGTTTGGATCACCTGGGTCGGCGATCCCTGAAGGCCGCACTGCGCCTTGTCGGCGCCGACATCATCGGCCGTCCATACGGCGACTTCCGCCTTCTTGGCTCTCATCATTCCCTTCAGGGACGGAAGGCGGGGCTCGTTGATTTCTTTTACTACGGTGATCAGGGCGGGAAGCGTTAATTCGATATCGTCATAACCGTCGTCGGTCAGCCTTTGACATTGGATCCGTCCGTCGCCGATCCCGGTTATTTTACGCACATAAGTCGCGTGCGGGATCCCGAGCTTTTCGGCAAGACTCGGTCCGACCTGAGCGGTGTCGCCGTCGGTCGCCTGTTTGCCGCAGATGATCAGATCATACTCCCCGATCTTGCGAATGCCCATCGAAAGAGCGTACGCCGTAGCGAGTGTGTCCGCGCCGGCAAACGCCCGATCGCTCAGCAATACACAGTCGTCCGCACCCAGAGCGACGGTTTGTTTGAGCATGTCCGCGACGGCGGGGATCCCCATACTGACGACCGTCACTTTGCCTTCGGTCCGATCCTTGATTCGAAGACCCTCCTCGACCGCATATGTGTCGAACGGATTGATCACGGATTCGATTCCCTCACGAATGATCGTGTTGGTTTCCTTGTTCATTTTGACTTCCGTCGTGGCCGGAACTTGCTTAACACAGACAATGATATTCAAAGTTGATACTCCTTAACGCGCAAATGATTTTCGAAAAAGAATCAGTCTGATTGACCCAACCTAGTGACTCGCCGAGAACTCCTTCAGGAGATTCAGCGCGATGATATTTCTCTGGATCTGGTTGGTGCCCTCGTAGATCTGGGTGATCTTCGCGTCTCTCATCATTTTCTCGACCGGGTATTCCTTCATGTATCCGTAACCGCCTAAGATCTGTACGGCATCCGTCGTCACCTTCATCGCGGTATCCGACGCCATGACTTTGCACATCGCGGAGTCCTTGGAGATGTTTTTCGCTCCGGAATCGATAAATTTGCACGTCGCGTATACGAGGGCTCTCGCCGCCTCGATCTGGATCGCCATGTCGGCGAGGATATGCTGAACAGCCTGAAACGAGGAGATCGTCGAGCCGAACTGCTCTCTTTCCTTGGAATACTTCACCGCTTCATTCATCGCGCCGGTCGCGATGCCCAAGGCCTGCGCCGCGACGCCGGGTCGCGTCCGGTCGAGCGTCTTCATCGCGACGATGAAGCCGGCGCCTTCCTTGGACAACAGGTTCTCTTTGGGAACTCTGCAATTATCGAAAACGAGCTCCCGTGTGCAGGACGCCCGGATACCCATCTTATTTTCTTTCTTACCGAACGTGAATCCGGGTGTGTCTTTCTCGACAATAAATGCCGAAAAGCCTCTGGAACCCTTTGTTCTGTCCGTGCAAGCGACGACGGTATAGATCTCCGCCTCTCCGCCGTTCGTGATCCATTGCTTGGTCCCGTTCAGGACATATTCGTCGCCGTCAAGCGTCGCGGTCGTGCGAATGCCGGATGCGTCGCTCCCGGCACCGGCTTCCGTCAGTCCGAAGGCGGCAAGCTTCTTCCCGGCCGCGATATCCGGCAGATATTTTTGCTTCTGCTCGTCATTTCCGAAAAGGATGATCGGAAACGCGCCGAGTCCCGTCGCCGCATAGGACAGGGAAATCCCGCCGCAAGCCCGGCTCAGCTCTTCGACGACCAGCGACATTTCGAAAATGCCCCCGCCGAGCCCGCCGTATTTCTCCTCGATATACACGCCGCAAAGATCTGAAGCGGCTAAAATTTTCATGATATCGTGCGGAAAAGTTCCTTCTTCGTCATATTGGATCGCCAGCGGTCTGATTTTCTCGTCCGCGATCTGTGCCGCCAGTTCTTTGATCATCGTTTGCTCTTCGGTCAAAAAATAGTTCATATTCATTTCTCCTTATTGCGAGCGTAACCGCGGATCACACCTGATCCGGTCACGTCAGAACCATATGGATGAGTATATTACAAATGGAAATCAGGCGCAAGAATTACTTTGATTTACGAATAATTTGAAGATCATTATTTTTGGAGGGTCTGTGAACCATCGGCTTGATGGCCCCGTCCTCTTCATTTTTCGTGCTCATTTTTGAACACTGACGATTTTTCCATCTGTTTCTCATAGCAATCATAAAATGCCCTCGTTACAGTTCAGTGCAGTTATTTTATGCCTGCTTTGATGTGAAGCACTGTTAACAGGAGCAATTCGATGATTGAAGTTGTTCCGGCCACAAAGAATGCGGGGAAAAAGGAGCCGGTAATATCCCAAAGCCATGATCCCGCCAAACTTGTGATGGCACCGATGGAAAATGCGCTAAACACAAGTCCGTAATTAACGCCCAAATATTTCGACCCGCATCGGGCGGCGACGATGACCGGGAACAGCCCAAAAGTAACCGCATAGCCTAAACCTAAGAAAAGCGAACACAGAATCAACATAAAGAGATTTACCGCCACCCATGGAAGTGCAAAAAAATCGATCGCTTGGATCGTATAGATGACAAACATGATCTTCAGCGTTCCTACACGATCCGACAGATACCCAACCAAGGGTCGTCCAAACCGTTGACGAAAGAATAGGTTGAAATAGCGGTCGCGGCAATTGCCGGGGTTAAATTGAGCTTAACTTCTCCGTATGCGGTGATAATGCCGATTGCCGTCAATCCTCCGCCGATAACCATTGCCAGCGCCAGCCACAAAATATAGAAAAAGGGGGTTTTCAAAAAACCGCCGGGAATCTTGCAGTTGATGCACGAAAATGTCAGGTGCCACCTTCAAAAAAGCACCCGATGCCGCCGGATCAACTCGCCGGTTCCCCCGGCCACGCTCTTTATATCTACGCCATCTCCTCGGAAAGTGTCGCCTGATTCAGTTCGGAATGACTGAGCTTTGAGAGTTCCTTGACCTTGTCGAAGGACAGGCCGGCCGCCATCGAAAAACGCTCGCCGTATTCGGGATCCGCCAGATAGCAGTGCGCGGCATGGCGGTACTTGATGTTTTTTGTGACGGAGGCCATGTCCGCCGCGGTATTTTCGATGAGGAGCTGTCTCTTGTCCTCGGTCATCACCCGCCAGAGGTTTCCGCCCGCGCGGAAGCAGTTGTCGGTCGGGTCGTCCTTGGGATCGAAGCGGTACATAGCCCCCTCCAGATCCAAAGGCGGCTCCATGACCTCCGGCTGAGCAGTCCAGACGCCGTAACTGTTCGGGGTATACGCCGGTGCGCGACCATAGTTGCCGTCGACGCGCATCGCGCCGTCCCGATGATAATCGTTGACGGGGACCTTCGCCCGGTTTACGGGGATCTGATTATAGTTGACGCCCAGGCGATACCGGTGCGCATCTCCGTAGGAAAAGAGCCTTCCCTGAAGGAAGCGGTCCGGACTGAAGCCGATGCCGGGAACGACGTGTGCGGGGGTAAACGCGGCCTGCTCCACCTCGGCGAAGAAGTTCTCCGGATTGCGGTTGAGCTCCAGGACACCCACCTCGATCAGCGGGTATTCCGCGTGTCCCCATATCTTAGTGATGTCAAAGGGGTTCTCATGGTGATTCCTAGCCTGTTCCTCGGTCATGATCTGAACATACATCGTCCATTTGGGAAAGTCGCCCCGCTCGATCGCCTCGTAAAGATCCTTGCCGTTATACTCGCGGTCCATGCCGTTGATTTTCGCGGCCTCTTCGTTACTAAGGTTCTTAATCCCCTGCTGTGTCCTGAAATGAAACTTGCACCAGACGCGTTCGTTCTTTTCGTTATAGAAGGAATACGTGTGTTCGCCGTAAAAGTGCATGTTCCGGAACGATGCGGGAATTCCTCGGTCGCTCATGACGACGGTGACCTGATGAAAGCATTCCGGCAGAATGGTCCAGAAGTCCCAGTTGTTTTGCGCGGAGCGGCGGCCGGTGTGCGGGTCGCGCTTGACAGCGCGGTTCAAATCGGCAAAATTGTGTACATCGCGGATGAAGAACGTCGGCGTGTTGTTGCCGACCATATCCCAGTTCCCCTCCTCGGTATAGAACTTCACGGCGACGCCGCGGATGTCCCGCTCGCAATCGGCTGCACCACGCTCCCCCGCCACGGTCGAAAAGCGGATAAACAACTCGGTTTCCGCTCCGGGCGCGAGCACCTTTGCCTTCGTATACTTCGAGATATCGTGCGTCACGGTAAGTTTGCCGTACGCGCCCCAACCCTTGGCGTGCATGCGGCGTTCCGGGATCACCTCGCGGTTGAAATGCGCCATTTTTTCCATCAGCCACACATCCTGCATGACGACGGGGCCGCGGGGACCCGCGGTGATCGCGTTTTCATTGTCGGCGACCGGTGCGCCGACCTCGTTGGTCAGTTTCTTATAGTCGTCCATGATGATTCTCCTTTCGGTGGTTTGAATCGTTCGGTCGTCGTTTACAAAGAAAGACACATGATCAGAAGCCAGACGTAGACCGCGGTTTTCGGTAGCATCAGCATGCCGATCTTCGGATTCTTGTTCGCCCAAAGGACGACGGGCAGATAGAAAGCAAAACTCAGTATGATCGCGAGCCAGGCCAAACCGAGGCCCGGTGAAGCTTTTCGAAAAACAAAGAACAGCGCGGCGACCGTCGCCCCAAGCGCGAAAAACGGAACATTCCTCAGGATGCCCCAGCGGACGGGCGGATTGCGTTCCGTCCATTGGTTCTGCGGGAAAAGGCATAGAACGATTCGGATCAGCGCAAGGGGATAAAC
>JAFGGR010000134.1 GCA_016930475.1 Clostridiales bacterium
CCTCGCGCATGAGTTCCGTGATTTTTCGATCGAAAAGCGGGCCCTCTTCCGTAAATCCGTACGGGCCCTCCGGGGTCAGCCGATGGGAAAGATCACCGCTCGCGATCAGGACGACTTTCCCGGTCGACGCAGAGGCGGCGCGCGCGATACATTTTCCGAGCGAATAGTGAATATCGGCAGAAAGCTCGGAAAGGGAGATCAGGACCAGTTTGTAGTCCCTGTAGTACTTCTCGATGAAGTAAAGGGGAACCAGGGCGCCATGGTCGACAAACATGTCGTCCTCCTCGTAAAGGAGGACCGGGACCGTCTTGCGAAGCGCTTCGGTGTATATTCTGGTGGCGAGTTCGATATCGATATTTTTGCGGACGGAAACGGACGACGCGCGAAAACGTCTCATATCACCATACAAAGATGTGTCGGCGGACAAGACAAATCGATCGCTCATATGCGGTGCGTGCGGTGAAATGACGATGATCGTGTCCGGAGCAATATCGGCGACCTCACGTCCGACCCGTTCCATGGACCGAAATGTGTCGAGGATCTCCTGTTCCTCTCCGAGTCCGATATCCGGAATCAGGAGCGGCGGATGGGGAACGGCATAAACGGCAGACAGCGGCACGAAAAACCACCTCTTTCTATCGCAAAGCGCAACGGTTCCGTGTTCATTATACCATGATAATCTGGTAGACTAGTAGCGAAAAACCGGAATGGAGGCGCGTTGTTTGAATCGCAATAATGGAGAATTCTCCGCGACGTATCGGGCGGATCGCTTCCTGACGAAGCATTTTTCGGGCGGAACAATGGATTACCGTCAGATCATTGCGCTGATCATTCCGCTCCTCATCGATCAAACTTTTCTTGTTTGTACGAATCTGTTCAACACCTCAATGATCAGCTCGTCCGGCCTTGAAGCCGTCAGTGCGGTCAATATGGTCGACTCCCTGAACGCCTTTCTCCTGAACATTTTTATCGCCGTCGCGACGGGTGGAACGGTCATCGTCGCGCAATACAAAGGGCGAGGTAACAGTCGTGATGTCCCGAGGGCCATCTCGGGTTCTGTGACCGCTGTTTTACTGATTGCGTCGTCGATCGCTGTCGCGGTCATCTTGTCCGCGCCCGCGATCCTTCGGTGGTTGTTCGGAACGGCAGAGCGGGTGGTTCTCGATAACGCCCGGATATACCTGATCGGCAGTGCGGTGTCTTATGTGTTCTTCGGGATGATGGAGGCGGTCTCCGCTTCGCTCCGCGGGCTGGGCGAGACCCGGTCTTCGTTAGTCTTGACCCTTACGATGCACGGCATTTATGTGTTTTTAAACGTTATCCTGATCCGTGTTTTTTCGCTTGGAATCTCAGGAATGGTCATATCGCTGATATCCGCCCGGGTCATCGCAGCGATGCTGTCCGTTTTCTTTCTTGTCCGCAAGAAAAATCTGTACCGGCTCAGGCCGTCCGAAATATTCCGGATGGATTTTCCGATGCTCAAACGCGCGTTGACGCTCGGTTTCCCGTTTGCCGCGGAGCAGATGTTTTTCAATGGAGGGAAGATCCTGACGCAGACCTTCGTCGTGGGCATGGGGACCCTTGCGATCGCGACCAATGCCATTACCGGCTCGGTCACCTCGCTGTTCATGATCCCGGCAAACACTTTGGCGCTTGCGATCATCACCGTGGTCGGGCAGTGTATCGGTAATCGGGATATCGATCAGGCCCGTAAAGCCATTCGTTCCTTTTCGATCCTTACATCCGCGGCGATTCTCGTTATGGCGGCTCTTATCCTGCCTTTTATGCGAAGTATCGTCTCGATTTTCGGTCCGACCGAAGAGATCATCGGAGATATTCTGTTGATCACGTATATCAATACCGCGGCGCAGTTCCTCTTCTGGTCGGTCAGTTTCCTGGTGCCTGCGGCGCTAAGGGCCGCAGGAGACGCGCGGTACACCTCCGTGATGTCCATGCTCTCGATGTGGCTTTTCCGCGTCGTATTGGGGTATATCCTCGGTGTTGTTGCGGGACTTGGAGTTCCGGGAGTGTGGTTTGCGATGGAAGCGGAGTGGGGCGTCCGGGGTTTGATTTTTCTATTGCGTCTCCGGGGAAACAAGTGGTATCGGCATAAGGTGATCGATTGAGCGAAATACCGTTTCTCCAAGGTTGCTTGCCGGAACTGGAACCGTCGAAAAGCAACCGGATGTTTGACTTTCTCTTTTCGCAAAAGATACAATGAGAGGTAAAGAACGGAGAGAAGACATGCTGAGAAGACTGTTTCGTCCCAAAAGGACTGCGCGCGCGTTACAACTCAAGGATACGCTGAAGCAAGGTTACGCCTTGGAGACGCATATGCATACGTCGGAAGCCAGTAAATGCGCGCATTCCTCCGGGCGCGAAATGGCGCAGTTTTATAAAAAACTCGGCTATTCCGGAATTGTAGTAACGGATCATTTTTTCAACGGGAACAATGCGATCCCTCCTCATTTACCATGGGAAGAGCGGGTTCGACTGTTTTGCAAGGGATACGAAAACGCTTTCAACGAAGGTAAAAAAATCGGATTGGATGTATTTTTCGGATGGGAGTACGGGTATTACGGAACCGAGTTTCTCACATATGGCTTGGATAAGGCATGGCTCCTTGAGCACCCGGATGTCCTGGAGTGGGGGGTGGAGGATTATTTGTCGCGCGTTCGTGCAGACGGCGCGTTGGTGGTTCACGCGCATCCTTTTCGGGAAGCGTCCTACATCAAGACGCTCCGCCTTTTCCCGGGAAGTGTGGACGCCGTTGAGGTCATCAACAGCAGGAACGAGACGAAGGCGCAGGACATCAAGGCTTATCAATACGCTGTAAAGCATCGGCTCCTGATGACATCAGGCTCGGATTCTCATGATAACCTGGAGTTGCCCGGGGGCGGCATGATCCTGAACCGGCGACCCCGGTCTGACAACGATTTGATCCGTATGATCCGCGACGCGGAGGTTGTGAAGCTCATCGGC
>JAFGGR010000135.1 GCA_016930475.1 Clostridiales bacterium
AAGACCTTTCGCCATGAAATGTTTGACGGTTACAAGGCAAAGAGAAAGGGTATGCCCGACGAGTTGGCTGTTCAGGTACCGCTCCTCAAGGATATTCTGGACGCGATGGGTATATCGAGATACGAACTCCCGGGCTATGAGGCCGACGACCTGATCGGTACCTATACCGAGCAGGCAGAAGATAAGGGAATCAAGGTTTTTATCCTGAGCGGTGACAAGGACGATTTTCAGCTGATCAGCAGTGACACGGTCGTCGTGATGCCGGTATCCAAGGCGGGAAAGCCCGCCTCCGATATTTATGATACGGATTCATTTTTCGAGCGATACGGGCTTCTGCCGAGCGAGTTTGTCACAGTGAAAGCGTTGATGGGCGACCCGAGCGACAATATCCCGGGCGTGCGCGGAGTCGGCGAAAAAACGGCGCTTGAGCTTGTTCGTAAGCACAAGACCCTGGACGATATATATGAGAACCTATCGGAGTTTCCCGACGGATTGCGCAATAAACTCGAAGAGAACCGCGAGATGGCCTATTTATCATATGAGTTGTCCCGGATCAAACGAGACGTTCCGGTCGAGCCGTCCATCGAGGAGTTTGTTGTTACAGAGCCTGATAAAGACAAGCTGGCGGATCTGTTGTACCGTTACGGATTGCGCAGTCAGCTGAAGAAGGCGGGGCTCGAAAATCATGTCCCGTACGAGGCGGTTGCCGACTCGCCGTCGGGGGAGTCGGATGATACTTCAGCGGCAAAGTTGATTCCCGCGACATTTTCTGAGATCGCAGAAGTGACGGATATAAATAGTTTTGAAGGAGCGATAAAAAGTTTATTAAATAACGGGCAGAAGCGAAAGATTGTTGCGATCGATGTTTTTACAGACTCACGAGGATCCGTCGAGATCCCGGAAAGGAGACTGCTCGTATCCTTCTCACCGACAGAGATGGTCTCTGTTGACGCGAAAAACATCACCCCTGCATTGGAAGCCCTTGCACAGGCCGGATTCGGTCTGAACAAAGATCGGATCATCGCCGGATTCTCGATTAAAGAAACATACAAGTTCCTTCCGGATCCGTTACCGTTTGACCGATGCTTCGATACGGAAATTGCCGGATATCTGCTGAATCAGATCGAGGGTGCTTCACCGTCGTTTGAGACGCTTTTCGAGCATGCGCTCGGCATCCCTTATCCGAGACTTCCGGAAGATGAGTCATCCGTCATGGATCGCCCCGGGAAGTCACAAGCGACGCTTCTGGAGTCCATGCTATTACCGGTAGCAAAGGATCCGATCGATTTGAAGACCGATCGGACGTATCTGCTTTTTGCATGGAGGGTGATGCTGATCCATTCACTGGTGACGAGGCAGACGGAGCAGATCATTTCGTCCGGCATTGATAAGCTCGCTTTCGAAATCGAGATGCCACTTGTCCTTCATTTGGATCGAATGGAGCGAGCGGGATTTCTGGTGGACCGGGACTTTTTGACTTCTATGCACGAAGATTTCGAACGAAAACTCGGCGAGCTCACGATGAAGATTTACGACGATGCCGGGATGACCTTTAATATCCTCTCGCCCAAGCAGTTGGGGCAGGTGCTTTTCGAGCATCTCGGATTGCCTTCCGGACGAAAGAACGCGGGCGGGACTTATTCAACGGATTCGGACGAACTGATGCGACTTTCGGACCATCATCCGGTCGTTTCGAGCATTCTTGAATACCGACAGATCTCGAAGCTGGATTCCACATTTATCGTCGGCCTTCTTCGAGGAATCGATCCGGCGGACGGAAGGATTCATTCGAGTTTTTCTCAGGCGATGACCTCGACCGGTCGCCTCTCATCCGCCGAGCCGAATCTTCAAAACATACCGATCCGTACGGAGCTCGGTCGCTTGATCCGAAAGGCCTTTATCGCGCCCGACGGTTATATTCTTCTGGACGCCGACTATTCACAGATCGAGCTTCGATTGCTCGCGCATTTGTCTCAGGACGAAAATATGTTGAACGCTTTCCTGAATAAAGAGGACATTCATACGAATACAGCGGCGAGTATTTTCAAGGTGCCCAAGGAAATGGTCCTGCCGCACATGCGCTCGGCGGCCAAAACAGTCAATTTCAGCATTGTATACGGGATCAGTGATTTCGGGCTTTCGCAGGATCTGGGGGTGTCGTTTCAGGAGGCTCACACCTACATCGAGAAGTATTACGCGCGTTATCCGCAAATCCGAGCTTACCTCGATTCACTCAAGGCGACCGGTTACGAAAAAGGCTACGTGGAAACATTATTCGGCAGGAAGCGAGTGCTTCGGGAACTGACCTCTCCAAACCGCAACGTTCGCATGTTCGGAGAGAGGGCGGCGATGAACACTCCGATCCAGGGCACCGCGGCTGACATCATCAAGATCGCGATGAACAAAGTCAGTGACGACCTTCGTCTGGCCAAGATGGATGCCCGCTTGATCCTTCAGGTCCACGACGAACTGATCATCGAGTGTTCGGAAAATGATGTCTCAGCAGCTTCGGTAATACTCAAGAACGCCATGGAGAACGCCGCGGTATTAACGGTGCCGCTTGTTTCCGACGTAAGGGTCGGGAAGAGCTGGTACCAGTGTAAGGAGTAGATGCTATGTTTGTTATCGGGATCACGGGTGGAATCGGAACAGGGAAAAGCATGGTTGCGGGGATTTTTCGATCCCGGGGCGTCAAGGTCCTGGACGCCGACGACATCTCCCGGGAGGTGACGGGGGTCGGCGGAGCCGCATTGCCCGAAATACGCGGCCTTCTTGGGAACAAAGCGGTCGACACCGATTTTTCGATGAATCGAAAATACGTCGCTTCGCTGGTTTTTTCGGACCGCACGAAGCTCGATCAACTATCGAAAATCATCCACAGGCACGTCCTGGAACAGATCGCCGTGGAACTTGAAGCCGAGAAAGAAAAGGGTACCAAACTGGTCATACTCGACGCTCCGATACCGGTCCGAAAAGGATTTTTAGACCGGTGTAATCAGGTCTGGGTCGTCAGTGCAGACGAAAGCATTCGCTTGGAGCGCCTGGTCGCCCGGGGCATGGATATTGACGATGTCAAACGCCGGATGAGTATGCAAATGACTCGTGAGGAATATGAAGATCTTGCCGACGTTGTTATTCACAATGACGGCACCGAGGAAGATCTCGCTCAAGAGGTCGACAAACACATTGCCGCGCAACTGCACGAACGGGGTATTCGAATATGAATCTCAGCCAGGGAATCGCTCTGTCCGGCATCCTTCTTGCGGGATTATTTCTTATCAGTCTCAGGTTTCTGAATAAAAAGGCCGGACCTACGCTTTCCAAATTTCTGCGAATATCCGGGTTGATTTATCTCTCTTCTACTGTGGTGATGTATCTGCTCATAAGATATCGGCCGATTCTCTCAACAGGTTATGTGATCCTCGCGGAGTCGCTGGCTCTCAGCATGCATATATTATCTTCGGCGATGATGTTTTTCTTTTCAAAAAAGCTGACCGGGAAGGCTGAGCAGGCCCGAAAGGATCCGAGCCGAGACGATTCGGGACCGTCAGACGTTGAATCGGAATAGAACGACGTCACCGTCTTTCATGACGTATTCCTTGCCTTCGGAACGGACCAAGCCTCTTTCCTTCGCCGCTGTATAACTCTTGGATTCAAACAGATCCTTAAACGATACGATCTCGGCGCGAATGAAGCCCCGCTCGAAGTCGGAGTGGATTTTTCCGGCCGCCTGCGGTGCCTTTGTGCCTTCCTTGATCGTCCAGGCGCGGACCTCCTGAGGCCCGGCGGTCAGAAAGGAAATCAGCCCGAGCAGTTTGTAACTCTCCCGTATCATTCGGTCCAGGCCGGAATCGGAAAGCCCGAGCTCTTCCAAAAACATGGCGCGCTCCGCCTCGTCGAGCATCGCGATCTCCTCTTCGATCTTCGCGGAAATGGCGACGGCGCGACTGTTCTGACTGTCCGCTATTTTCTTTACCTCCAGAAAATAAGGAGCTTCGGGTAGAGCGATTTCATTTTCAGCGATGTTCGCCGCATAAATCACCGGCTTCAGCGAAAGAAGCGGCAAGTCCCTAAGCATCTCATTCTCCTCGTCGGAGAATTCCAGAAGTCGAGCGGAGGTCCCCTCGCTTAACTCTTCATAAATTCTCTCGTAAAGCTGTAAAACAGATGTCGCACCGGGATTCTGGGCTTTGACGAGTTTACGCTGTTTATCTATCCGGCGTTCCATGTATTCGATATCGGAAAGGATCAGCTCCAACTCGATTGTCTCAATATCGCGCTTCGGATCGGCCGAGCCGTCGACATGGATGACATTCGGGTCGTCAAAACAACGGACAACATGAACGATCGCGTCGACCTCGCGGATGTTAGCGAGAAACTTATTGCCGAGGCCCTCGCCTTTACTGGCACCCTTGACCAATCCGGCGATATCGACAAACTCGACCACCGCGGGCGTGTACTTCTCCGGAGAGTATAGTGACGCAAGAAAATCCAGGCGCTCATCCGGAACCATCACCACACCGACATTCGGCTCGATGGTACAAAACGGGTAATTCGCGCACTCCGCTCCGGCTCTTGTGATCGCGTTGAACAAAGTGCTTTTGCCGACATTGGGCAGACCCACAATTCCCAGTTTCATTTTGTTTCTCCGTTGTTTCTAGAGTTTACCGGACTTCCATGAGCCGGATCGCTTCGGATATTATACCACTATTGTACATTTCTTTGGGATGAATGAATCTGCTATTATCTTTCGAAGAAATCGATCATACCGTTGTCGCCTTGAAACGGTTTTGTCGAAAACCGGTGCAATGCTGAATCGATATAAAGGTTAGGATGTTTTTGTTAAGGAGGGATCAGATGGCAGTAAGAAAGAATCGATTCGCACAAATATCCACCTGTTTCGTTAACGGAACGGACGGTGTGCAAGCGCTCATGGAGATATCGATCCTTCCGGGACTTCCGTCTGTCGAGATCGTCGGACTGTGTGACTCTTCGGTTCGGGAATCCAGAGAGCGTGTGCGTGCGGCGATTCGGCAGATCGGTTTTGATTTTCCTTCGGCCCGGATCACGGTTGGGATCTTCCCGGCATACATTCATAAATCCGGATCTTCATTTGATTTGCCTTTGGCGTTGGGAATCCTCATCGCTTCCGGTCAGATCCGTATGTCGGATTCAAGGCCTGTCATCGCTTTCGGTGAATTGACGCTGACGGGGAGAATCCGCGAGACCCCCGGAACGATCGCCAAATTATCCGCGATCGATCGAACCGGAAGTTCTTGGATCCTTATTCCGTCGGCCAACAGAAGAGAAGCGGATCTTCTCGGTCTGAGTGTTTCTCATGTATGCTGTCTCAATAAAGCGGTTCGTATACTGACCGGCTCGAATGACAGATCTTGCGCATGTGATGTATCAGGTAACCGGGAACAACGAGTATCTATCGTGGACGAAGGGGAGGTCAAGAACGATGAGGAGGGGCATAATGCTGATCCGATATCCGCATGCAAATTCTCGGGGAGAGATACCTCATTGGATTCCATTATGGATTTTTCCTGTCTGAAGGGACAGGAGAAGGCTTCCCGCGCGATCCTTCTGGCCGCTGCGGGAATGCACAACATATTGCTGTCCGGAAGTCCCGGGAGCGGCAAAACGACAGCGGCCAGAGTACTAAGAGGCATTCTTCCGCCGTTGAGTCAGGAGGAGAAAATCGATTACCTCAAAACGGTCAGCTTGTCGAGAGTATTGGAGGACAATGAGATCGATGGAAATTACAGGCCATTTCGATATGTCCATCACTCTTGTACGATCGGAAGATTGATCGGTAATCCGGCCGGAAACATTCCCGGAGAGTTAGCTCTTTCATTGAACGGTATCCTGTTCTTGGACGAGATGGCAGAATTCTCGCCGCGGGTGTTGGATATGCTTCGACAACCGCTGGAGAACAAATGCGAGAACCGGTTCGCGTCGCAGAATTCTTCGGTTTTCCCTTCTCGTTTCTTACTGATCGGAGCCATGAATCCATGCCGGTGCGGCAAACTCTTGGATAGTCCCTCGTCTTGCAGTTGCACGGTGGCTCAAAGAAGGCAATATGACAAGAGGATCAGCGGACCGATATTGGATCGCATTGATATCTTCTGTGAATTATACCGACTTCGTCGTCAAGGATTATTTGATTCCGTCGCGCAGGGAAGCGCTTCGGAAAGCAGACGGATCCGAGAAGAAATTAAAGAATGTTGGGAAATCCAGTTTGAAAGATGTAACGAGTTTGGCATAAACCCCGTACTCAATGGTGAAGCGGATGGGTTTCAAATCAACGAGTTATTTCGAATACAGAAGGACGTACTGGAGCAAGCTGTTCTGTCTGCAGAACGTCTCAGTGTATCAGCAAGAGGTCTCAGTAAGATCCTCCGGGTCGCGAGAACGGCCGCGGATCTGGAGGGTGAACGGGACATGCAGGTGTGTCATGTATCCGAAGCGTTCCAGTTTCGTAACCGAAGAGATGTCACGATCACCACATATCCCGCGGCTTGCTTCATGAGTAAATACAAAGGCGGTAGAGTATGATGACCGATTCGAATGAGAGAGACAATTTGGCGGCGGACTTATTGGTTTCTGATCTGATGATCAATAAATTGACCGGTTCGCGTATGCTTCGTCGAATGAGCACAACCGGTGTCATTCAAAGTCACCGGGATCTGTTTCGCCCGGGCGTTGACTTGTCCCCCGCAATGCTCGATGAGAGCCTATCGGATCGTGACCGACAGAGGATCGAAACGCTTACTCATCTTGAGACGGATCGGGACCACTATTTAAAAAAGGCGGAGGAGTGTTTGCGGTCGGGGGTTCGGTCCGTTTCTTGGTTTGATGATCATTATCCCGGAGCAA
>JAFGGR010000136.1 GCA_016930475.1 Clostridiales bacterium
AGCGTAGAAAGATTCACCCACTTGGTCGCCTCGGCGAGAAAGTGCATGACCTTACTCTCTTGAACCACTTTTTTGACTCCGGGGAACGCGCCGATCCGCATCACGACCTCATCGGCATGAGCCGGGTTGGTCAGTTGGATCCGATAGGTATAAGGAAGGTATGTCTTATAGTCGAACTCATCGAGAACACTGGCACTGTCGCCAAGGTTCTCGCGAAAATGATTATAGTTTTCTTCCGGGTTCATCTGTTGATAGGCGAGAATGTAATCCGGATTGGTTTCCAGATAATTCCTCACGTTCGTCCGGTGCTCCTCGGTCGAGGAAAGTGTCATATAAACTTCGATCGGCGGTTGTTGGCTCACCTTCTTCATGATGGATCGGGCATTCGCAGAAAAGATGAAAAATGCCGCCATCAAGAGTAGCATCAGCAGAATCGTCGTTATGGAAGCGATCGTGACCAACGGGTGCCGAACGATCCCCTTCAATCCTTCGCGAATCGAATTTAAAAATGCTCTGCCGCTCATTTTGCGCCTCCTGCCGAGTCATCGGACTCGGAGAACTTGCGGGCGCAATAACCGCTGGCCAACTCGTCCCGAACAATCAAGCCGTTGTCGATTTCGATGACCCTCTTCTTCATCCGATCCACAAGATTGCTGTCATGTGTACAGATGATTACGGTCGTGCCGTTGCGGTTGATTTCTTCCAATAAAGCCATGATCGACTCACTGGTCTGTGGGTCGAGGTTTCCTGTCGGCTCGTCGGCTACGATCAGTTTTGGCTCGTTGACCATTGCTCGGGCGATCGCCACACGCTGCTGTTCGCCGCCGGACAGTTCCAACGGCATCGCGTTGGCTTTGTGTCGCAGATCCACCACGCTCAGGACGATCTCGACCATTTGAGTGAGTTGTTTGGGAGGCATACCGACGATTTCCCCGGCAAACGCAACGTTTTCGAAAACGGTCTTGCTCTCGATCAGACGAAAATCTTGAAAAACCATGCCGATCTGCCTGCGAAGGACAGGGACCAGTGCCGCCTGCATCTTGGAAATGGGGAAGCGATCGACAAGAACATAACCGCGTGAAGGCTTCTCCTCGCGGGTAATCAATTTAATCAGTGTGGATTTACCGGATCCGCTCTTACCGATGATAAAGACGAATTCTCCGTCGTCGATTTTGAAACTGACGCCCCGTAGCGCGTCCGAGCCGGACTTGTATGTCTTATGAACGTTTTCAAACCGTATCACTTATTGATCACTTGAACCCCGTCACCAAACACTCTTGGGCGGGCGGGCGTTCTTCTCCTGCTTTTCGAGATAGGTCCGAACCATTGCAGCAAGTTTGAACAGAACGGCATCGTCAAAGCTACGCAAATCAAGTCCGGTGATCTTCTGGACCTTATCGAGTCGGTATACCAATGTGTTTCGGTGCACGAACAATTTCCGGGATGTCTCACTGCCGTTGAGATTATTCTCGAAAAACTTCGCGATCGTCAGAAGCGTTTCCGAATCGAGGGACTCATACGTCCCCTGCGCGAACACCTCGTCCAAAAACATATTGCACAGCGTTGGCGGCAACTGGTAGATCAGCCGCCCCAATCCGAGTTTATCATAACGCATCACGCACTTTTCGCTCTCGAAAATACTTCCGACGCGCAAGGCTAAAACAGCCTCCCTGTATGACTTGGCCACATCCTTGAGCTCAGGAGCCGGCATGCCGATCCCGATATTTACGCGGGACATGGATTCCGCATTCAGATTATCGCGGATGGTGTGGCTTCGTTCCTGGACAAACTCGTCGAATTCTCCTTCGATCTCCAGGACCAATACGATCGTTTCCTCATCCATCGCAAACGTGTGCATAGTCTTCGAGTCCGGATAGAGGTTCTGAAGGATATCCAGGCATTCGGGTCCGTCTGTCCGGGGGACACGAATGATAAATACGATGCGGTTCAGGGCGTAAGGGATCTTGAACTCTCTCGCCTTCAACGGAATATCTCCGGGCAACTCATTCTCTAAAAGAATATTCTTTATGAATGTAGCGCGCTCCGTGTCCGTGTTTCGGTCCTTAAGAGCCGTTCGTACCCACTGTGCCACCAATTCGAGGTGGATCCGATCACCGGGATCCGTTCCGATGATAAACGCGATGTATTGGGTACTGTCTCCGTTCAGCATCCGATAATACGTCTTTTCGGATGTTGCGACAAATAAATCGTCGGATTTCATGATGGCACGTACCGTCGAGTCCTCGGTGCCCTCCAATTCAGGCTCCGTACAGGCGATAACCGTACCGGCGGTATCCAGAATGCCCACCGTGCGATTCAGGATCCTTTTGACTTCGCGCATGCATCTTTTAATTTCTTCCATAATAACCACCCGGAAACCTTCCCGAAAACCGATATCGAAAACAAGTACGGACAGATGAAAACGCGTCCGTATCCAATTAATCTTATACGTTCGGGATTGAACTTGCAAGAGTGACCATTCTCAGACGATTCGAAGAATCGGTGATCCGCCCCATTCCCCTGGTATCCCGCATCCTTAGCCGCAAATGAAAACCGGCCTCCGGGAATCGGAGGCCGGTCATAGGTACTATCTTTAAAAGATATTTAAGAAATGATGCTCTGCTCGGTGTCCTTGTCGAAAATGTGGACACGGTTCGCATCGATCGCCAAATCAACAACTTCGCCGACTCGGGACACGGATGTCGTCGGGTCAACTCTGGCGGTAAGAGGAAGAGATCCGCTGACCGTAACGTACAAATACGTCTCGGCTCCGAGCATCTCGACAACGTCGACGTCCGCGGTAAAAGAAGTATCGGGGTGATTGCCGACATAGGTCGTCTCATCCGTGATGGCCTCAGGGCGAACACCGAAGATAACTTCCTTGCCGTCCTGCTCGATGACTTCGGGAACGGAATAGCGCTCCGGAAGCTTGATCGAGAAGTTCTCGAACGAAATGTATACATCGTTGCCCTCAACCTGAACGATCGCGTTGATGAAGTTCATCGGAGGCATTCCGATAAATCCGGCAACAAAGGTGTTAACGGGGTTCTGATAAAGCTCACTCGGGGAATCGACCTGCTGGATGAATCCGTCCTTCATAACCACGATACGGGTACCCATCGTCATGGCCTCGGTCTGGTCATGGGTAACATAGATGATGGTCGTCTGAAGTCTCTGGTGGAGCTTGGTGATCTCAACACGCATCTGAACACGAAGTTTCGCGTCAAGGTTAGAGAGCGGCTCATCCATGAGGAAGACCTTCGGGTCACGAACGATAGCACGTCCGAGCGCAACACGCTGTCTCTGTCCGCCGGAAAGAGCCTTCGGCTTACGATTCAACAGGTGCTCGATCTCAAGGATCTTAGCGGCTTCGTTAACGCGTCTCTTGATCTCGTCCTTCGGAACTTTACGGATCTTCAGGCCGAACGCCATGTTGTCGAAAACAGTCATGTGCGGATAGAGGGCGTAGTTCTGGAAAACCATCGCGATGTCACGGTCCTTGGGGAGAACATCGTTCACGAGTCGGTTATCGATGTAGACTTCACCCTCGGTGACATCCTCGAGTCCGGCGATCATTCTTAAGGTCGTGGACTTTCCGCATCCGGAAGGTCCGACGAGAATGACGAATTCCTTGTCCGCGATTTCCAGATTGAAATCGCTGACCGCAACGACGCCGCCCTCAAACTTCTTATATACATGTTGAAGGGATAAACTAGCCATGATGAATACCTCCGATAATTCGCCGCCCGGGGGCAGCGTGATATTTGATATACAAACAATATAGCATCTGCGTCATATCCTTGCCATATGCCATAATAGCCAAAAGTTCCGTCGACAATTTGGAATCACTGTCATGGAAATACGTCAATTTAGCCATATTTATGTTTGATTATTTGTGCAGAATGTCTATTCATGAAAATATTCCGAAATTCGCTATTGAATTTTGCAACTTTATACACTATTCTGTATAAATATTACTCGGAGCGTACGAAACTCTCCTCGCTTCCGGGATTTTATTCTGACATTTCTATCCTATGGCTCTTGGTGTAAAATCAAACTGCAGAAATAAACGCGAGGTGTGTGCGCAATGAGTAAAATAAAGGTTGGGATCATCGGAGCGACCGGTTATGTGGGAGCGGAATTAGTTCGCGGGCTGGCGGTCCACCCGCAGGCCTTAATCACGGTGCTGACATCCCGAAGTTTTGCGGGAAAGAAGTTTTCGGATGTATATCCCGCCTTCGACGGCATCTGCGATCTGACGCTGACGGATGCTGCTCCGGCGCAAGTCGCGGAGCAGTGCGATCTGGTGATCACGGCGCTCCCGCATGGCGTTTCATCCGTGACGGTTCCTATGCTTTTGAATGCCGGTGTTCGCGTCATCGACCATAGCGGCGATTTTCGATATCGGACCCTTTCGTCGTATACCGAGTCTTACAAACTGGAGCATCCTTGCCCCGAACTCCTTTCGGAGGCCGTCTATGGTATACCGGAGCTTTACCGGAAGCAATTGATCGGAGCCAAGCTGACGGCAAATCCCGGGTGTTACCCGACCTGTTCGATTTTAGCGCTCGCACCGTTCCTGCGGCACAGTCTGATAAAGGCCGACGGGATCATCATCGACGCGCTTTCCGCCGTTTCCGGTGCCGGACGCAAGGCGGATCTTCCTTTTTCTTTCTGTGAACTGGACGAAAGCTTTAAGCCCTATTCGGTCATTAACCATCGACATACTACGGAAATCGAGCAGGAGTGCTCGATCCTTGCCGGAAAAGATATAAAAGTTACCTTCACCCCGCACCTGATCCCGGTCAAGCGCGGCATGCTGGCGACGATTTACGCAGAACCTGCCGCTTCCGACGGCTCTTGCAGTCTTTCGGCTCTGCGCGAGGCACTGGAGAGCGATTACGCGAACGAGCCGTTCGTGCGGCTTAAGAATGGTTCCGCGCTCCCGAGCACCGGTGCCGTCGTCGGGACCAATTATATCGATATCTCTGTCGATCACGATCCGAGGACCGGACGTATCAAAATCATGAGCGCCGTGGACAATCTCGGAAAAGGCGCCGCTCTGCAGGCGATCCAGGCGATGAACTCCATGTTCGGGCTTCCGGAGACGACCGGCCTTCAGAATATGACATCCGGATTATAGGTCGGATGCCGGCCTCATAGACGCGACCGACACCCGCATGACCCGGCTTTTCGGGAAACGACCTGAGATATGGTTCGAGTAACACACGGAGGACAAAGACTTGAAAACACTCAACGAAGCCATCGACACCCTCGGCATGAAGGAGCTCATCGGCAAGGCTGAGATCCTGATCGAAGCGCTCCCCTATATTCAGAGTCTCGCGGGCAAGACCATCGTGATCAAGTACGGCGGGAACGCCATGATCAACGAAGAGCTCAAGTCCTCGGTCATGGACGATATCACGCTTCTTAAATATGTCGGGATCAATCCCGTCATCGTGCACGGGGGCGGGCCGGACATCAGCCAGATGCTTGAAGTCATGGGTATCCCATCCCGTTTCGAAAAGGGTCTCCGCGTCACCGATAAGAAGACGATGGAGGTCGCTCAGATGGTCCTGATCGGCAAGACCAACAAGGAGATCGTATCGAAGCTCGGACAAAAGGGCGCCAAAGCCGTCGGCATCTGCGGTATCGACGGTCACCTGATCGAGTGTGAAAAGCTCGCGCGCGACGCGTCCGGACAGTCCGTCGACTACGGCTACGTCGGCAATATCACCAAAATCAACACGAAGGTCTTGTCGATGCTGGCGAGCGACGAGTTCATCCCCGTCGTCGCGCCGATCGGAGTCGGACCAGACGGAGAAAGCTATAACATCAACGCCGACACGGTCGCGGGAGAGATCGCCGCCGCCTTGGGCGCCGAGAAACTGATGACGTTGACCGACGTCGAGGGTGTGATGACACGCCTGCCGGATGGTTCCATGAAGGTGGTCCCCGTCCTGACCGAACTGGAGATCACCGATTTGATCAGCAAGGACGAGATCTCCGGCGGAATGATCCCGAAGGTGCTCGGCTGTCTTCAGACGGTCCGAAGAGGCGTCGGAAGAGCCCATATCATCGACGGCCGGATCCCACACAGCATTCTTTTGGAGATCTTTACCGGAAAAGGAATCGGCACGATGATCACCCGTGAAAAGAAACCGTATTTCGACGGAGAAAAAATCTGACCCCAATCATAAAATTGAGATCGAAGAGGATCAAACGATGGAAAAACAATTGGAATGGACCATGCATCTGGACGATAAGTATTATATGAGTGTTTTCGGCAAACGCGTCCCGGTCGTTTTCACACACGGAAAGGGCGTATATCTCTTTTCGAGCGAGGACGGAAAATATCTCGACATGATCGGGGGCATCGCCGTCAATTCGCTCGGGCACGCCAATCCGAGGCTCGTGCGCGCGATCGCTTCTCAAGCGAAGAAATTCATCCACTGCTCCAACTATTACTATATCGAGAAGCAGGCCGAACTCGCGCGGAGGCTGTGCGAACTCAGTTTCGCGGATC
>JAFGGR010000137.1 GCA_016930475.1 Clostridiales bacterium
ATCCATTGGGTGGATGCGGCTCATTCCGCTTGCGCTACCGTGCGGCTCTATGATCGACTTTTCGATGTCGAGGCGCCCGATCTGGCGGATTGCGATTATCTGGAGCACATCCGTGCCGATTCGCTGGAGATCATTGAAGGCGCGCGCATCGAAGAATCCCTTCTGACGGCATCCGCCGGGGATCGTTTTCAATTTCTGCGGATAGGTTATTTCTGCATGGACAGCAAGGACTCCTTCGAAGGGCGCCCGGTTTTCAACCGCGCCGTGTCGCTTCGGGACAGTTATCGCCCGGGCTGATCCGCTTTTTTTCTATAAAAAGACGGGCAGGTATCCCCTGCCCGTTTTGTCGTTCATAAAGGCGCGATTCGATCTACTCGACCACAGAGAAACGGTATCCGGTCAGATAACACGTTCTCGTATTCGCCGGAATGATCGCACTCGGGAAATTCGGGTGATGCACCGCATCGGGGTAGAGCTGGGTCTCCATGCAAATGGCGCCGAATCGCTCGTATGGCTGATCTCCCTTCGAGGAACCGCTTAAGAAGTTACCGGTGTACACTTGAAGTCCGGGGAAATTCGTAAAGACCTCCATCTTACGACCGGAATCGGGGTCGACAAGGCTTGCAGCCGGGGTCGACGCGTCTCCCGCGGCCTCCAGGCAGTAATTCTGATCCAGTCCGCCTGAGGAGACGATTTGCGGGTGATCACTGTTGAAGGTCTTACCGACCGGCGAAGGGATACGGAAATCCAGGTCCGTCCCGTCTACCGACGAAATTTCTCCGTTCGGTACATTGTCCGGTGCCTTGTCGGTGACGTTTTCGGCGTCGATGAAAAGCATGTGCCCGGCAACCGGTCCGGAGTCTTCTCCCGCTAGATTGAAGTAAGAGTGGTTCGTCGGAGCGAATATCGTCGGTGCATCGGAGATGCCCGAATAAATGATCAGCAAAGCCATATCGCGCGTCCAGGCGAACAGGACCTGCGCGTCCAGATTCCCGGGGAACCCGCAGGCACCGTCCGGTGACATGTAATCCATGAGAACCGCTTCGCCCTCGACATTAAAAGAGCTGTGAATACCGGTTTTCTGAAGGTAAATATGAGCGTCGTCCTCGGTCAATACCCGTGCGTTCCAGAAAACGTTCTGAAAGCACGGAGAACCTCCGTGAAGATTGTTCTCTCCGTCGTTTTGAGGGATTCTATATGTTTTTCTGTCGATTTCGAAGCGGGCACCCTTAGTTCGATTCGCACTTCTTCCGACCGTCGCACCATGCCAGCAGCCGTTGTGCAGATAACCGTCCAGATCCTTATACCCCAGCTCGACGTCACCCAAGGAACCCCGTCGATCGGGGACCAGAATCCGCGTGATCACCGCTCCGTAATTGATGACCGAAAAGCTCGCTCCGGAGCTGTGTTCCAACGTATACTCAAACGAACGAGTGTCGTATTTTCCCGGGAACTCCCGCGACGGGTATGAATGAATCGTGATCGACATGACTTCTACTCTCCGATATCCTGATTTTTTCGCCAAACACATAATACCACGAACCGTGGCTTTTCACACCCCGTTCAATCCAGTGCTTTAGCCGGCTCGAAAAGCTTTGTCGCGCGGTCGTTCTGCCCCTCATTCGCGGCAACCTCGGCGAGTCGGATCAATTCTTTCTGGCTGTCGAGCTTCTTTTTGCCGCGCAAATCGACCTTATGATAGGATCCGTCCGGCTTCAGCCAGTGACTTCGCAAGGTGTCCTCGAGTTCCACGTTCAAGATCTCTTTCACCCGCGAGCGGCAGTCCATGTCCTCGACCGGAAAAAGGAGCTCGATCCTTCTGTCCAGATTTCTGGGCATCCAGTCCGCGGACGCGAGATAGATATCCTCCTTGCCGTCATTACAGAATAAAAACACGCGAGAGTGCTCCAGAAATCGCCCGGTGATCGACCGCACCGTTATGTTCTCCGAAAGGCCCTCAACGCCGGGTCTTAAACAGCAGATCCCCCGAACGATCAAATCGATACGGACCCCCGCGGACGAAGCTTCATAGAGTTTGTCGATCACTTTCGCGTCCACGAGCGAGTTGATTTTGGCGACGATAAACGACTTTTTTCCGGCCTTGGCATTCGCGATCTCCCGATCGATCTTGGTCAGAAAGAACTCCTTCATCCAAAGCGGAGCGGGGATCAACCGACGCCATTCGGGCGGCTCGGAGAATCCGGAAAGCATGTTGAAAAACTCGGAAGCGTCGATACCGAATGGCTCGGAGGCGGTGAACATCCCGATATCCGTGTAGATTCGGGCCGTGACATTGTTATAGTTGCCCGTCGCCAGATGCAGATACCTGCGAATACCGATATCTTCGGAGCGAACGACAAGAGTGATCTTGCTGTGGGTCTTCAGCCCGACCATCCCGTAAATCACGTGACATCCGGCATTTTCGAGTTTCTTGGCCCAGTTGATATTGTTTTCCTCGTCAAATCTCGCCTTGAGTTCGACCAGTACCATGACTTGCTTTCCGTTCTGAGCAGCTTGCGCGAGCCAGTCGATGACCGGCGAGTTATTGCTGACCCGATAGAGCGTTTGCTTGATCGCCAGAACATTCGGGTCCTCAGCGGCCTGTTTCAGGAACTCCACGACGGGTTCGAAGGACTCGTAGGGATGATGCACCAACCGATCCTTTTTCGCGATCTGATCGAAAATGTTCTCGTAGCCGTCGAACATCGACGCGCGATGAGGAAAGTGCGGCGGATCGCACAGCGCAGGATGATCCGCGGACAAACGGGAATAGAGTTTCATCAGAAACGTAAGGTCGATCGGGCCGGAGAACGAGAAGATATCCTTCTTTTCGATCGAAAGCGACTCGGTGATATATTTCAGGAGCCGCCCGTCGATGCCGTCGTTGACTTCCAGGCGGATGATTTCTCCCCACCGTCTCAGGCGCACCTGTTCTTCGATCTCCTGAAGAAGGTCCTCCGCTTCGTCCTCGTCGATATCGAGATCGGCGTTTCTCATGACGCGATAAAAGCCGGTCGAAACGACCTTGGCCTTCGAAAACAACGAGGCCACGTTCGCCCGGATGATTTGCTCGATGGGTACGAAAGCGGTTCCGTTGGATCGTCGGATCTCGTAGAGCCTAGGCACAACGGTCGGGATCTGGATCGTCGCGAACCGGTACTCGGTCTCCTCTTCCGCCTCCTCCGACGGAATGCCCTTCCCCTCCACAAGGACGGCAAGATTCAGCTGTCGCCCATAGATCAGTGGAAACGGACGGGCGGCGTCCACGGCCATCGGCGTGAGGACCGGATAAAGAGTCGATTGGAAATATCCGTCCGCCATACCACGACTCTTCTTGTCCAGCTCATCGTAGTCTAATACAAAGAC
>JAFGGR010000138.1 GCA_016930475.1 Clostridiales bacterium
CTCGCTCAACCCCTCTGCCGGGGCGAAAAATACCGACGAAACCGGGCGATTTACTGCTTTTCGTCGGTAATTCTCCTCGCTCAACCCTTTTGTCGGGGCGAAAAATACCGACGAAACTGGGCGTTTCAGCTCTTTTCGTCGGTAATTTTGGTGACGCGGACCCTCTGATAGAGTGGGAAATACCGACTAAACCGGCTTTTTCAGCTTTTTTCGTCGGTAATTCTCCTCGCGAGCCCCTCAAAAACGGCGCTCCCGACCCACTCCAATTTGTTATGCTAATCTACTCTTAGTAAGCTCTTATCACCCCCGGCTCAGCCTCCTGCGTCACTTTATTTGAATTTTATTTATTTTAGGAGCAGGCATGGCAGACAACATGACCCTATTTCAGGAGACGCATCCGTCTCTTGAATCGTATTGGCGTGCCGTGATTTTATTGCGCAAAAATGCCCGTTTCCTATAAGTTTGCCCTCGCGAAGTCGCTTCCGGAAATCGCACCGCCCGGCCGGATCGAAATCGCACCGACCGGACTGACATAAATCACTCTTTTTTACAAATCAATATCACCAACATATGCCTTGAAAAAAGGTGGCTCGGACCTTTTGTCTTTTTCATCGGGTGGGCACGGATGCGCGAGGATTTTCTTGATGTTATAGCCGCCGGGCACGGCGAAAAAAGATAGAGTTCTGAAGCCGATCGCGTTTTTCGGGCATGAATAGACACAGCGCAGACAGCTGTTACAGGACATGCCGAACTTGATCTTGCCGTTCTTCTCACGGATGTTGGCGGAAGGGCAATTTTTGACGCACAGACCGCAGTGCGAGCAGGAGGCGGAAACAACGTAGTCTTTGCTGACCATGCGCAGGAACGGCCGGTCAGCGAGCATCACGAACTCCATCATGGCACGGCGCAGGGGGCTTGTCTTCAGCAGGCGTTTTTTGCCGGAAATGACCTCGCTGCAGAGCAGGTCGGCTTTTTTCCGGGACGCTTCATAGAGCTTCAGAATAACATCGTCGTCGTATTTGAAGATCCAATTGCTGCTGATCGAAAAGATTCTTTCGTATAATACATCGTACCCTCTGGCCGCGAGTTGGCGGATGATCGGTTTGGATGCGTTGTAGTTCACCGGTGCGACGCCGGCAGCCGTTCGAAAAATAAACACCTTCCGGCGGCTTTCCTTCGAGAGTATTTTGGGAAGTATTCGGATAAAGTCCCGGACGATTTTCGGGGACGTGTAGCCGAGTACCGGACTGCCAATCCCGATTAAGTCATAATCCGCCGGATTGATTGTGCGACTGTTTTTGAGCACATCTTCCATACGGATCAGGTCAATTTGGTAATCGCGCTCAGCGAACGCTTCCCGGATCATTTCCGCGATGATTTCGGTGTTGCCTGTACCTGAAAAATAGAATATACCCACTGATTTCATATGATTTACCTCAATGTTTTTGCGAGTTGCTTTTCGAAGATGCGATATATCGACGAAGAGCCATTACACAAAGGACAACAATAACAACAATAATCGCGCAGAATACAATCCACTTCAGCATAGTCATCAAGCTGGCCGCCCATATAAGAGCCGCATTATGGGAAGTATAACGCGTGAGAATGGCAAGAAGGAGGGAGTTCTCCAATATGTCAAAAGCGCTTCTGAGCAAAGGAAGAAACATGAGCATGCCCCGGCTCGAACCTGTTCCGGCGGCCGGGAGGAGCACGGATATTAATATCACCTGAAGCAGCATAAAGACAATCACAAAAAGAAAGTCGATGCAAAGAAGCTTCATATATAGCTGCCTGCCCGCGTCGCCAAGATTTTCCATCATCCGGTTAACCAGTATCTCACTATAGCCGAATTTCATATCGAGCATGCCGATGCCGCCGCTTGCCTCAGAGAGCTTTTCTATACTGTAAGGACCCACTTGCATCACCGACAGAATCAGGAAAAGCAAGATCACCAAAGGAATTACGTATTTACGGACCGCGAGCTGCTCAATTTTGCCGGATATTCCATCCATATATTTCACTTTACATCAGCTCCATTCCCGATCTGCGGAGCTGCCTTTTCGCTCCGGATCGATTCCGTCAGCAGTTGAAGCGAGAATAGGCAGAAATCCTCCTGCTGCAGCGCGAAGTTTTCCATAAATGTATTTCCGGTAACGGACAGCTGATTGAAAAACCCCGTCATCATAAAAACAAGGCTGAACGTCACTTTTCCGGGATCCAAATCCCCGCGGATGCTTCCGTCCGTTATCCCCTCCGCTACCGTCCGCGCAACGGACCCGAACATCTCATCGTTACACATCTGCAGCTCCCTCTGCCGCTGGCTGATCTCTCCCGCAGAACTCTTCACGTGTCCGATATAGCCGATAATCCGAAGTGTGTCGGGAGACTTGCAATAGAATTGATAGTACCCCGCACAAAATAACCGGATCTTCTCGTACCCGGTCGGCGCGTTCTCCGCAAACTCGAGTAAATATGCATAAAGCCTCTTCATTCCCTTGAGCGCCACTGCAAAATACAGGTCTTCCTTATTGACAAAATATTGATACAGCGTCCTTTTGGTGAATTGCGCAGCCTTCGCAATTTCATCCATCGAGGCACTGTCATAACCCTTTGCGCTGAATACTTTTTCAGCGGCCGAAACGATCTCACTCTCCCGGACCTGTTTTTCTCTGTCGACTCTTGTAGAATTCTCCATATATTCAGGCTCCTTATTATCTATTGCGAAAAGAGGGGGGCTATGCGCGATGGTACACCGCCGGTATACATATTACACCATTAGTATACGTAAGGCGCGCAAAAAGTCAACAGGCAATTTTTATGGTCTTTGATGGGAGACGGAAGCGGTGGGGAAGAGGGATTCCAGGGGAAAGAAAGCAGCAGGTCGAAAATGAGTATGGTCGTGGTCAAATGCTTATTTGCATACTAAATAAATGGAAGATATTCGGGAGGGTTCATCATCGTCCGCATTTTCATACTAACAAATATAACTTCAGCTTTTGTGCGTATTTTCTTCAAGGTCCCTTTTCTCAAGTTTCTTCTGTGCCTTATTTATGCTGTCCAGAAAATGTTTTTCAACGTCAGAGAGCTCGTCTGCCGTTCTTGCTTTATATCTTTCATACTCCAACATGACTTTCTGCTCTGCTTCCAAGTGTTTTACAGTGCCGGCGCGGGTCAATATTTCGCTGTCACTCATTCGAATAAAATCATCCAATTTGGCGATCCAATCCTTCATATACATTGGTTTTCGGCGGATTGCCTGCAGTTCTGCAAATTCCAGATAGGCTGATACCAAACGGTTAAGAATAGACAGTTCTTCTTCCGTCAGATAATTTTTCGCAGAAATGATGTCGGCTTTCTGCGGGTGCTTGCCTTTAAAATTTGTCATACCCATAAAAGGTTTATCACTATCGGCACGAAGGTATAATAGCTCAGCAGCAGTATGTCCATGCGCTGCCCAATGCATCTTATTTTGCACTGTCTGAAAAAATTGGACAGATGTGTTTGCATGGGGATCATAGTCAATACTCGTTGCATAGATATCCAACAGCTGTCGATAAAATACTTTCTCTGAGGATCGAATATCCCTGATTCTGGCCAATAGTTCTTGAAAATAGTTTCCGCCGCCTACATGCTTCATCAAATCATCGTTCATGGCAAAGCCCTTGGTCATGTACTCCTTTAAGACAGCACTTGCCCAAATTCGAAACTGTGTGCCGCGAAGAGATTTGACGCGATAGCCAACAGAAATAATGACGTCCAGATTGTAATGGTCGACGTTATAACGCTTCCCGTCTGCGGCAGTTGTTGCAAAATTTGCAACAACTGAATTTCTGTTTAATTCACCCTCCTCAAATACATTCTTCATATGTCGGGAGATCGTTGATTTATCTCGCTGAAACAATTCCGACATTTGATCTAAAGAAAGCCAAGCGGTCTCCTGATCGATCTGAACATCAATTCTTGTGACGCCATCATCGGTCTGATACATTAGGATTTCACCCTGGTTCGGCTCCATATTGCACCATCCTTGTAAGTATTTATCATTCATTCAGAGTGGACTGTCGCATCTACCGGCATTCCGACTCATCACGTAATTCTATCGAAACCCCTATTCCCATGGCACTCCATCGGCACAGCAGTTATATTATCTTACAATACGCTCGGTTCGCAAAGCCTGCAACATGATATATGCGAAAACGGTATAGATCACCATTGTTTTCCACGCCCCATTACACTCAAACTATGCTAATCCAATCTAAGGTAAACTTCCGATGTAAACTACCGGCAGCCCATTTCAGTCTGCGTCACTTTATTTGATTTTTATTTATTTGAGGAGCAGGCATGGCAGACAATATTACTCTGTTTCAGGAGTCGCATCCGTCTCTTGAATCCTATTGGCGTTCCGTGATTCTATTCGGCAGAAATGTCGCATCCTACAAGTTCGCCCTCGCGAAGTCCCTCTTCGAGATCGCGCCGACCGGCCGGACTGCTTCGCGCAAGACCCTCGAAGCGCTTACCGAGCGACATAAGGCTCTATGATCTCCCGCTGCTATGTGCCCGGGAAGGAGGATGTCTGGATGATTCGAACAGGCAGAAGGGCGTTGGCTACTGTTTTGATCTTCGCAATGTGTGCGACTTTTATGGGCGGGTGTTCCGATCAGAAACGCGCTGTCGATAAAATCGTTTTCGTTTCAACTCGAGACGGGAATCCCGAGATTTACATGATGAATGTGGATGGGTCGGATCAAACCCGGCTGACAGTTACCAGGGATGTTGATGAGGCGCGGCCTTCGATTTCGCCGGACGGAAAACGGATTGTTTTTTGCACCGATTATGAGCAACTGTACAAAGAGGCCCCGATCAGCATCATGGATATCGACGGCCAAAACCGTACAGACCTTTCGCTGGAGGGCACGAACCCCGTTTTTTCATCGGACAGCAAAGAGATATACTACGGAACCGGGGATGGGATATATCGGATCCGTATCGACGGGACCCGGAAGAAGTGTTTGACGGAAGCGGATGAAGCGGTAGTATTCTCACTTTCCGCTGACGGGGCTCAAATCGCTTACCTCGCGAAAACGGACGAGCGGGAGTGGGAACTTTTCATGATGAATAAAGACGGATCGGAAAATCGTCAAATCGCCGATTTGGAAGCCGGTTCGGGCGATTACAGACAAGGAACGGCAGGCTATTTCGATTTCTCGCCGGATGGAGACAGCATAATTTTCCAGTGCCGTCATGATCCCGCAAAAGTTCCCGAAAGCGGTATTTATATCATATCATTGGATGGAGCCGACCCGTTTCTGATCCCGGATCACCCTTACTCCGCCACGAAATATGCTTATTTCAGACCATTCTTCTCGTCGGACGGAGAGTCCATATTCTTTGCCCAATTAGGCATTTGCCGGCCCGGTTCGTATTTGATCCATTCCATGACCGTGGAGGGATTGGATCAAAAGGAGATTGCAAGCGTTGAAGAGGACCTGACGGGAAAGCAGAGGGTCGATATGTCACCTGACGGAGAAACCCTCGTTTTTGCCTCAATGGGCGAAGAAAACCCCGTTGGCTCAATGAATAGAGGAGATTATCAATTATTTACCGTCGGCACAGACGGCGAAGGGCTGAAACAATTGACCGTCGACGGAAATAACTATCAGCCCTCCTATTCGCGCGGCTCTTGACGGTGCGCCCGGCTTCGAGTCTTCAAGAGGAAGACCGGGCTTAATTTTCGCGCTCGCTGCCCCTCGAAAACAACAAAAATACCGCCTGGAAAGGTAATTCAGGTGATCCAAAAGGTATTTTCGCGCTCGCCTGCAGTGGTAAGGTAAAACCGGACACAGACTCTGGAGTCATAGTTTGCAGGATATAGGATTTCATTCTTATTTGAATTCCCTGCTGCTACCGCCGATCCAGTTAGTTTTTCTGATAGCTCCTGATCGTTATATCGTCAATGATTAGGTTGATATCTAGTTTCGCCATATCCGCCGCTGAAATCTCATTGTCAGAATATACGGAATAGAAATAAACTATCGCATCATCTACTATTGAATTATTCCCGGTTTTTTGGAAAACGACAGTTCCAACGTCCGTTTCGTAGAACTTGTCCGGTCCGTCACTCAGTATGAGAATTTCTCCATATTCATAGGTGCTTTTCCCTACACTGGTTACCTTCAGTTCGTAAGAAATCTCTTTTGATGGATACGGATATTCTTGTAATGTAATATAATTCAAAATGAGTTTAAGTCCACTATTTGTTTCAAAAATTATCTCATCCTCATCAGAAAAAGAGGATGTATTAAAAGCA
>JAFGGR010000139.1 GCA_016930475.1 Clostridiales bacterium
CCGCTTCGCTCCGCGTCATTACGCCGCACACGACCGCGCGACCTTCCTCATCGTCCGTCAGGATATCCGTGATCTCGCCCTGGCGAATATCGAGGTTCTCCGTGCGCTCCAGGTGCTCCTTCATTCGCTGGCTGTAACGTTTCCGGTCGATTTGGGCGCGCGGTGAAAAAACCGCGGGTCCCTTGGAGCGATTCAGCATTCGTGTCTGAATGGAGCTCTCGTCCGCCATTTTGCCCATCCGTCCGCCGAGCGCGTCGATCTCGCGAACCAGCTGACCTTTCGCCGTTCCCCCGATGCTCGGGTTGCACGGCAGGTTCGCGACGGCATCCAAATGCAGATCGAAAAGCACGCACGACAGACCCAAGCCCGCCGCGGCACAGGCTGCCTCGCAACCGGCATGCCCCGCCCCAACGACGGCAACGTCATAATCGCCGGCCTTATATGATGATTTTCGACGAAGCGCCTCTGAGAGTGTCGTCACGATATGCCTCCTTGCAGGCTTGCGCCCGTTATTTTCCGATACAAAATCTCGAAAAGATCTCCGCGACCAATGTCTCGCTGACGCTATTACCGGTGATCTCACCAAGCAAGTCCATCGCGGACCGGATGAGCGAGCAGGCGATCTCGACCGGCTGACCCGCCGACAGAATTCCCGATGCTTCCAGGAGATAATCCGTCGCCCGATTCACCCGGTCATAATGACGGCTGTTCGTCAGAAGGAGCGACCGATTGGCACCCTGTCCCAATTCGTCGTAAAACGCGCGGATCTCGGCGCCGATCCGTTCGATCCCTTCGCCGGTCTCCGAAGAGATCGCCTGGCTGAAACGAATCTTTCCGGACAGGTTCAGCTTCCCGATCGCAGTCAGAATATCCCGTAAAAACTCCTCCGCGGAATTTTTCGAGAGAAGGTCCGTTTTGCTGACGAGGATGCCGATCTTCCGATCTTCAAACGACTTCGCGGCGTCGGCAAAAAACGACAGATCTCCGTCTTCTCCGTTCTCCTCCGGTGAGATCAGCCACAGGAGCAGGTCAGCCTCTGAGATCGCGTCGAAAGCCCTCGAAACGCCGATTTTCTCAACGGTATCCATTGTGGACCGAAGCCCCGCGGTATCGATCAGGCGCACCGGCACGCCCTCGACGGACGTATCGACCTCGAGCGTATCCCGCGTCGTTCCCGGGATCGGGGTGACGATCGCACGGTCGTAACCGGCAAGGCGGTTCAGCAGAGATGACTTCCCGCTGTTCGGAACTCCGCACAGGACGACGTTCATCTTTTCCTTGAGGATCCGGCCCTGGGTGTACGTTTGTGCCAAATCGCGAAGTTTAGCGGCCGTTTCCGACAGACGGACTGCGGCGTCGCCGATGTTCCCGGGCGCCTCTTCGTGCTCCGGAAATTCAAGGATCATCTCCAACTTCGCGAAAATCCCGTAGAGCTCGTCAGAGGTCTTACGGATTTCTTCCCGGAGCGCACCCAGAAGATGGGTCTCTGCGGCTCTCAGCGCCAAGGTCGATTCCGCCGAGATCACGTCCATGACGGACTCGGCCTGAGACAGATCGATTTTGCCGGAAAGAAAAGCGTTCTTGGTAAATTCGCCCGGCTCCGCCGCGCGCGCTCCGTTTTGGAGCAAAACGCGAAGAATCTCCTGACGGACAGCCGAGCCGCCGTGACAGGAGATTTCGATCAGATCTTCACCGGTATAAGAATGAGGTGCGCGAAAAACACTCAGCACACACTCGTCAATGACCGTATCGTCACTCGGATCGATCACCCGTCCGAATGCCAGGGTATATCCGGGCATTTCCCGAACCGAATGAACGCCCTCCCCAGATGAGCGCAGGATCCGGAAAATCCGGTCCGCAACCTCGTCGGCACCTTGTCCCGACATCCGGATAACCGCTATGCCACCGATTCCCGGAGGGGTCGCGCAAGCGCAATACGGCGATTCCGGAACCATCGGTTATACCTCGGTTTGCTCTTTTCCGGCGGGGGAGACGATGACCCTACGCTCCGGCTCCTCGCCCTCACTGTGCGTGCTTACGCCGCCGAATGACTGCAAGGCAAAATGCACAATGCGTCGTTCGGAAGGATTCATCGCCTCCATCGCAATCGGGGAGCCGGTGTGAAGGACCCGTGCGGCGGCCTTTTTGGCCAATGAAATAACGATCTCCTCACGGCGCTTCTTGTAGCCGCCGATATCGAGCGATACCCGGATGTGCTCCTCGCTGTTCTTATTGGCGACAAGGCTCGTCAGGTAGGATATCGCGTCGAGCGTCTCGCCGTGCCGGCCGATCGCGGCTCCGCAATCCTGTCCGGTCACCGAGATGAAAACCGTGTCTTCTTCCCGGTATGAGTCGAGCTTGCCGTGAATGCCGATACCCGAAAGGATCTCCGCGACGAAATTCACCGCTTCCTCCTCCGCTTCGCTGATGGCGTCTCCCTCGAAGGATTCATCATCTCCGTAGTATGTGGTGTCCTCTTCTTCAACATCCGATTCATCCGTCTCCGAAACATCCGCAGTAACACGAACCGTTGCCGACTTCTTACCGATCCCGAGGAACCCCTTGGACGATCCGTCCTCGACGACCTCGATCACCGCGTCCTCTTCGGCCACACCGAGTTCCTCGATCGCCAATGATATGGCTTCTTCAACGGACTTTGCCGTCTTGGTCACAGTTTTTTCCATTTATACGCCTCCCGCAATACCGGTCAGAGTTGCCTCAGCCGTTTAATATCTCTTTTTTTTCGAGGAAGATTTCAGCGAGCCATACGTGCCGTCTTCATCTCCGCCCGCATTCCTTGCAAACGCCATGGCCTTGAGTGCTTCCATTTCTGCCTTCTTGGCTTCCATCGGCTTCGTGAAAAGGAAGAAGATGATCACTTGTTGAAGAATGCCCATGATATTACCGATGATCCAGTAGAACGCCATGGCCGCCGGCAGAGTAAAAGTAAAGACCAACATCATCAGAGGCATCAGATAGAGCATGATCTTCATCGTGGACTGCATCGAATTCTCCTGCGCCTGATCCTTCCTCGCCGGATTGACCCGAGCGCGCTCCTTGGCTTCCTTCGCGGCCTGTTCGGCCTTGCGATCCGGCTTGAGCAGGTTCGTCACCTTGGTCTGGATCAATGTCGTTCCGAGAACCAGGATCGGCAGGACCATCAGCGGAAGATAGATCTTCCAGTCCGGCCCGAAAAGTACGTTGGGCTTCCATTGCGGCGTCAGGGAAAGATCGAGACCGAGGAAATGCATGTCGACCATCTGACTGATCCCGATGAGCCCCTTGTTGACCGCCTCGCGAAGAATCTCCGGACTTTTCTGCAATGCCGTAACAACCGGAATACTGTTCGTCTTGACATTCGCGATGTTCAACAATTCCCCGAGCGCTATCACATTCTCCTTGGAAACTTGACTGAGGTAGTGAAGTGGAGCACGGACCACCTCGAAAATCGGCCAGATAAAGAAAATCTGCAGGAAAGGAAGGATACAGCCTCCGAGCGACGACGCTCCGTTCTGCTGGAACAGTTTGCTGATCTCTTCGTTCTGCTTCTGCTTGTCGTCGGGATACATCCGGCGGATCTCCGCCTGCTGGGCCGAAAGCGCCTGCTGCTTGACCATCGATCTTTGAGACCGGACATTCAGCGGAATCAAGAGGCCGCGGACGATGAGCGTCAGCGCGATGACCGCCAATCCGTAGCTGTTAAAAAACTGGTAAGAGATCCTCATCAGCCAACCAAACAGCATGTTCAGCGGGCTGTCCGGCAACCCCAGAAAAGAGAGCTGAAAAATATATGGATTCATGTGCTATATCTCCTTAGGTCGTGCGGTCGATCTATCGTAATCCAATTAGTATATCATAACAAAGGTTGACCTTTATTCGCAACTTATTTCACCGGGTCATAGCCGCCTTTACTGAAGGGGTTACAACGCAGAATCCTCCAGACCGCCATCCAAAATCCTTTGAATGCCCCGTACTTCTCTATGGCATCGATCGCGTATTCGGAGCAAGTAGGAATATATTTACAGGCCGGCGCCATATGCGGTGATATTTTCCGCTTATAGAAGCGGATCGCGCGGATCATCCATCTCTTGATCATCGGGCCTGCTCCCCGCTTTGCAACCATCGTCCGAAAAGCCGCTTCATGTCCTCATCGACCTCCGCGAATGTCGGGAGCGGGTCAGCATATCGCATCATGATGATGAAATCGTAGCCGACGGGAAGATCCTTTTGAAACAAGCGATAACTTTCGCGTAAAAGTCTTCTGGAGCGGTTTCTCTTCACCGCGCCCTTGATCCTTCGGTTCCCCGAAAACCCTACCCGATTGATGAGCGGAGGGATCGGCGTGGTATTGTGGCGTATTCCCTTCGGCCGCTTGAAATAATGTACGACCACGTGCTTCCCGGACAATATCCGCCCGCGCTTATACACGCGCGAAAACTCATAATTGAAACGAAGCGGCTGAGAGCTTTTCATGATCATGCTTCCAATTCCCGGGCACAAAAAAGAAGGACCCCGAGAAGGCGGTCCTTAAGCCGACAGACGTTTTCTTCCCTTGAGTCTTCTTCTCTTGAGAACGTCTCGTCCGGCGGCAGTACTCATTCTTTTGAGAAAGCCGTGCTCCTTGGCTCTATGCTTTTTCTTAGGCTGATATGTCATCTTCATGTGGCTAAATCCTCCGAAAGTTGCAATCATCGAAAATGTTCGACCCATGCCGAACAGCGTTAGAATTATACAAGGCAACGCCCCATTCTGTCAACAGTGATCTGTATTCGCGGAACCATAAACGACAGAACAACAGCGTTCTCCGATCATCCGATCGTCTCGCAGGAAAAAACGAATGAACCGCTCCCGCAAAACGCTCCGGCGTCCCGACCGGCTTTATCCCGAAGCTTCTGGTCGTCAAATATCCCGAATACCGCGCTTCCCGATCCGCTCACAGCCGAGTAAATACTACCGCTTTTCTCGAAAAACTCCGATACCCGGGCAATTTCCGGTACCGCCTTGACCGCCGCCGCCGTGAGATCATTGAACAAATACGGTGTGATCTTCCGTAACCTCGAGGCCGCCTCTTCGTCCTCCGCGGTCAAAACCGCCATCAATCCCGACTCCTCCCGGACGCCGCTCGAAAAGTTTCGCGCCTCGCGGTCGTATGTCGCATAGGCTTCCGGAGTCGATACGCCCTTTCCGGGTTTGATGATCAATACGGGGAGCCCCGCAAACGCCCGGATCGGAGTGATCCGTTCGCCGATCCCCTCGCACAGGGATGCCCTTCCATCGATGAAGAAAGGAACGTCCGCACCGACCGATAATGCGACATCGATCAACTCTTTTTCGGAATGCGCTCCGGAAAAGCCTTCGTTCAAGAGACGAAGAACGGCGGCGGCATCGGAACTGCCTCCGCCCAAACCGGCCTTGACGGGAATTCGTTTGTCTGCGGTGATACGCACCTGTACACTTGGCTTCCCGATCCTTGACAGGTAGGCGGCAGCGGCCCGGTACATGGTGTTTCGGGAATCCGACGGAATCCCTGTGTCATCCAGCATGAGACGAATATCGGGAGATCTGCCGGTGATGGTCCCGGAAAAATCGATATCGATTTCAACAGTGTCCGAAAGGGAGACCGGTTGCATCACGGTCGAGAGCAAATGGTACCCGTCCTCCCGCAAGCCGACGATCCGCAGGAGAAGATTGACCTTGGCGTACGCCTCCGTTGCTTTTCGAAAATGCTCCATCCGTTACCCCTAAAAAAAGAGCCGCCCCGTAAACTACTAAATAAAAGAGCCGCCCCGTAAACTACGAGGCGTCCCTTATTAATCATTCCGTTAAGACAAAATACCGATCCGCATAGTAACCGTGCACGATCAGCCCGCGCTGACCGCTACCGCGGAAACCATGGCGATCTCCACCGCCTTCGTCAGAACGTCAACGTAACTATAAGATACGACCTCTGGTGCCGTCTCGCAATTCTGACGGGTGCAACGAACCGTAAACACGTTCGGGTAACAATGGTCAAGGACTCCCTCGTGAATGATGATGCGCTTCCTGCCCCCATTCGAGGTCAGTCGGATCCGTCTTCCGACAAAATTCTGCAAATCTTTTCTACAAGCTTCTAAATCAGTCTTAATGATCACATTTCACCTCCGCTATATCTATACCACGCCGTGCGCTTAGCATTTAAGCACAGCGGACCGCAACCATTGTTTCACGGAACATGAAAGATTCGCAACGTCCCTATGATCCCGACGACAACTCTTGCCTGACCTCTTCACATGTCCTATACTGAAATTCAACCGGCGGTCTGTACCAATCCTACTGATTCAGGATTATAACAAGAATTTGACGAATTGTCAACGTATAACACAACTTATTGTGGTTATTTTGCACAAAAAACGCCAAATGTTGTGGTTAGCGGACGACTTAAGACCGACGAAAAAAGACCGTTTTCATCCTCTTTTTCGCTTAAAGTGACGCCGCTATCGCATCGGAAAGGAACAAAGAACGCAATGCAAACTGATATCGAAATCGCAAGAAACACCCGGATGCTTCACATTACGGAAATTGCCGAACGCTTAGGGATCGATCCGACTGATCTCGAGCATTACGGAAAGTATAAAGCCAAGCTTCCGTTGACTCTTTATGATCGGAACAAGAACCGACCGGACGGGAAACTGATCCTAGTCACCGCGATGAACCCGACTCCGGCCGGAGAGGGGAAAACGACTGTCAGCATCGGTCTTGCGCAGGCGCTCGCCAAATTGGACAAGAAAGTCATGTTGGCGCTGCGTGAGCCCTCCCTCGGCCCTGTTTTCGGCGTCAAGGGCGGAGCAGCCGGTGGCGGGTATTCGCAAGTCCTGCCGATGGACGATATCAATTTGCACTTTACGGGTGACCTTCATGCCATTACCTCCGCCAATAACCTCTTGGCCGCGATGGTCGACAATCACCTGTTCCAAGGGAATGCACTGCGGTTGGACCCGGAGCGCATCTTGTGGAAACGCTGCCTGGACATGAACGACCGGGCATTGCGGAATATGATGATCGGTGTCGGCGGGGGCAATTCCGGTGTTGAGCGCAAGGAAGTCTTTCAAATCACCGCGGCCTCCGAAGTGATGGCCGTCCTTTGTCTGGCTTCCGATATGAACGATCTGAAACGGCGATTGGCGGCGATCTCGGTCGCTTACGATCTCGACGGCAGGATCGTGACAGCGGGCGAACTGCATGCGGAGGGCGCAATGGCGGTTCTGCTGAAGGACGCGATTTGTCCGAACCTGGTACAGACCGTCGAGCATGTCCCCGCGCTGGTGCACGGCGGGCCGTTTGCCAAGATTTCTCATGGCTGCAACAGCATCATCGCCACGCGCATGGGACTAAAGCTCTCCGACATCCTCGTTACCGAAGCGGGTTTCGGCGCCGACCTCGGAGCGGAAAAATTTCTCGATATCAAGTGCAGGACCGCCGGCATCTGGCCGGATGCCGTCGTCCTGGTCGCAACGGTCCGCTCGCTCAAATATAACGCCGGTATACCGAAGACCGAACTGTCCGTGCCCAACACCGACGCCGTGCGCAAGGGCTTTTCGAACCTCGAAAAGCATATCGAAAACATGAAGCTCTTCGGCATCCCCTGTATCGTCGCCAGCAATCGTTTTCTTTCGGACACCGCCGAGGAGCTTGAGTGTCTCCACAGTCTCTGCGCTGCAAACGGAGCACTTTTCGCGCCTGCGGACGTATTCGCGGATGGCGGCAACGGTGGTTTGGAGTTGGCCCGCGAGGTACTGTCGGCGCTTGAGACTGGCGAACCTTCAAAGACATCCCGTTTCATGTATGATTTGAATCAAAGCGTCGAGGAGAAGATCCGCTCGCTGGCGGACAAGATCTACGGAGCCGCCGACGTCCTGATATTACCCGAGGCGCTCGAGAAGATCTGTGCGTTCGAGAAGCTCGGTTTCGGTAACCTTCCGATCTGCGTGGCAAAGACGCAATACTCCCTTTCCGACGACGCCAAGTCACTCGGCAGACCGCAAGGATATACGCTAACCGTTCGCGATGTGTACCTATCCTCCGGCGCGGGCTATCTGGTCGTCCTGACGGGCACCATCGTAACGATGCCCGGACTTCCGCCGAAGCCGGCCGCGGAAAGCATCGACATTCACGAAGACGGCGTGATCGAAGGACTCTTCTGATTCCTTGATCCCGGGAAAGCACAGAAAAAATGAAAAATCCAAAATCCCTGTACGTCTCATCCGCCAGCCGCCTCAAAGGGAAGCGGCAGGTCCGGAATATTCTTCTCTTAATACTGGCCATCGTGGTCATGTTAGGGCTGTTCGTGGTGCTGTACGTTGCGGGGACCAAAAGAGAGATCGACGAGGCATTTCCGTC
>JAFGGR010000140.1 GCA_016930475.1 Clostridiales bacterium
CAATGGCTGCTCCTTCTCGCTATGGCGCTACCGGTTTTGATCGTTATGGAGATTTATAAGTTAGTGAAATATTTGATTACAAAGAAGACTCGGAATGAAAATAAGTGATGAGCCCCGAAACCGTCGTATTTACACCGCTTGAAGCCGGTGATAGACTGAAAATCAGACAGAGATGAAGCAAGAAAAGGTTGGCGATACATAGGAGCATTGAGCTTCGGGACAACAGGGGATTTTGGGGAAGGAGAGCCGAAAATGGCGACCATTAAGGACATCGCGGAGAAGTTGGGTCTGCCCGTCAGCACGGTTTCCAAGGCGCTGAACGGTTCCGGCGAAGTGAACGAAAAGACGCGCCAACAAGTCTTTGATACAGCTCTCGCTTTGGGATACGCTTCCCGAAAAGAGCGCAAACAAAAACCTTCATCCAAAATCTGCATTTTCATAGAGAACATGGGGTTTGAAAAAATCGAGCACTTCGGCTATGAAATTATCGTCGGTTTTCGCCTGGCCGCGACCGAGCGAAATTGGGAGGTGGATATCGTTCCGATCTCCATGAATGAGAGGATCGATTATGTGTACGACGACTATATGATCCGGAACGGATATTCCGGAGGGTTTCTTCTCGGGTTCTTTCTGCATTCGGATTTTCACCGCCAACTCCAGCACACGATCATTCCGACCGTGGTTTTGGACAACCTGATCCTCAATCCCAAGGTCGCATGTGTCGGGGTGGACAACTATCAGGGCGTCACGTACGCCGTCGAACATTTGGCATCACTCGGACACACCTCGATCGCGCTGATGAACGGGGAAGGAAACAGTCGGGTGTCACAAGAGCGCTATCAGGGATTCAAAGTCGGTATGAACAAATGCAATCTTCCGGTTCGAAAGGACCTGGCCGCATACGGGGATTTCACATCCGATAACACAGCACCCTATGTTCGACAGTTCGTCGAAAACGGAGCGACAGCCATTGTTTGCGCGAGCGATTACATTGCCGTCGGCGTCCTGGGCGAGCTCGCTAAACTTGATCTTCGGGTCCCGCAGGATATCAGTGTGACGGGGTTCGACGACATCCCGATCGCAAGGTATTCTGCACCCCCGCTGACGACGATCCGTCAGGATCGGCTGAACATCGGAAAAAGCGCGTGCGTCGCCCTGGAGCAAATCATTGAGGGTATGGCCATCAGTCGATTCCTTCTTGCTCCGGAACTGATCGTTCGGGGGTCGACAGGTACGGTGCGCTGATAAAAATCGTGTCAAAAGTGACGCATTGGAGCAATAAATCGTACTATTACATAGAATTTGAACTTCGATCAACGTAATTTTCGTTCGTATAAACGGACAGATTGAGAATTGACGCATCCCCTTTATAATTGTAAAATCTTTACGGCGTTCAAATGCGCACAGATGATTCAGTGAGCGAAAACATATAAGGTCGGGACCGGCCGGAAAGAGAATGGAGCTTTATGGGTAAAATTTATGATCAATTTCTCCATTTGCGTGATCAGCAAATTCAGGAATTAACAGAGAAACATAAGGACGTTCATTGTGTCATTCACATCGGTTCAGCGACCTGTGAGAATGCAGCAGGAGCGGAAAGCGTGCGAAAAGAGTTTGAGAAACTCATTCGCGCTTCCGGAAGAAATGACATCATCATCAAGCAGACCGGTTGTACCGGACGATGCGCCAGAGAACCGATCGTCGGCGTTTTCGTAAAGGGACAGATCCCTTTCAAGTATGAGAAGGTAGACGCCGAAAAGGTTCAACAGATCTTCCACGACCATGTCTTGGGCGGCGAATTGGTCCCGTCCCTGATTTTGGATAAAAAGACGGATAAGATCTATTCGCATGTTGTTGTTTTCTGCGGAAACAACTTCTGCGCCGCGGACACGAACTGGCCGGAGGTTTTCGGGGAGCTCCTGGAAGAATGCGGCGTGCCGACAGACGCGATCAAGGTCTACGAGGCGGATCATATGGGTTTCACGCCCGAGCTTTCGGACTGCAAGACCGCACGTATGATGATCATGCCGGGCAATACAACGTATGGATTCACCTATCGGGACGAACTCAAAAAAATCGTTCAGTCACATATCATCGACGGACAGGCGATAACCGATATGCAGATCGAACTGGATCCGATGACCAAGAGTTACCTCTCAGTTTACGGAGACGTTTCTTTCTTTAATAAGCAGACGCGCTTGACCTTGCGTCACAGCGGGATCATCGATCCGGAAGACCTGTCGGACTATCTCTTGCATCAGGGCTATGAATCATTGGCCAAGGCCTTTGACGGCCCCTCCTCTCAGGATGTCATCGATCAGGTCCTGAAATCCGGACTGCGCGGGCGCGGCGGCGGCGGGTATCCGACCGGACGCAAGTGGCAGAACGCCGTCACGGGAAATGACGATCCGATCCGATACGTCATTTGTAACGCCGACGAAGGCGATCCGGGTGCGTTCATGGACAGAAGCGCGCTGGAGGGAGACCCCTTCAGTGTCGTCGAGGGAATGACGATCGGTTCATACGCCATCGGCGCGACCAAAGGCTTCATCTATATCCGTGCCGAATATCCGTTGGCTATAGAGCGCTGCCGGATCGCGATCGAAAAGGCAAGAGAAGCCGGACTTCTCGGAAAGAATATTCTCGGCTCCGGTCATGATTTTGATATTGAAATTCGTCTCGGCGCAGGCGCTTTTGTCTGCGGTGAGGAGACCGCTTTGCTGAAATCGATCGAGGGAGAGCGCGGCCAACCGGTCCTCCGCCCGCCGTATCCGACGACAGCCGGTTTGTGGGGACATCCGACGGTCATCAACAATGTTGAGACTTGGGCGAATATCCCGGTCGTTCTCTTGTACGGCCCGGAGTTTTTCGCTTGTATCGGAACCGAAGCCAGCAAGGGGACCAAGGTGTTCGCTTTAGCCGGAAAGGTCCGGAATACCGGATTGGTCGAAGTCCCGATGGGTACTTCCCTTCGTGATATCGTTTTTGATATCGGAGGCGGAATTCCGGGAGGACACGCGCTCAAGGCCGTTCAGACCGGAGGCCCGTCCGGTGGTTTCATTTGCGAAAAGGATCTCGACCTGCCGGTCGATTACGAATCGCTCGCCAAGATCGGCTCGATCATGGGTTCCGGCGGCATGATCGTTCTGGACGAGACGGACTGCATGGTCGCCACCGCACAATTCTTTCTGGAGTTCACACAGTCCGAGTCCTGCGGAAAATGTGTTCCCTGCCGGGAAGGAACGCTCCGGATGCTTGAGATCATGAAGCGGATCACTTCGGGCAAAGGAGTTCCGGAAGATATCGACAAACTGGAGCGTTTAGGGAACCTTATCAAGAAAACTTCGCTTTGCGGACTCGGGCAATCCGCTCCGAATCCGATCCTGAGCGTCCTTAAGAATTTCCGCGAGGAAGTCATGGCCCATATCGAGGAGAAGCGTTGCCCCAGTCACAAGTGCCCTCAACTCATTCGTTACAGCATCGATACCGACAAGTGCACCGGCTGTACGCTTTGCGCCCGCCGCTGCCCCGTCGTTTGTATCGCGGGTAGTCCGCGTAACGCGCATGTCATCGACCAGGAGAAGTGTGTGCGTTGCGGAGAATGCTTTAACGCGTGTAAGTTCGGCGCCGTGACTAAGATATAACGGCAGAAAAGCGAGGAAACAATATGAAAAACATCAACCTGACCATAGATGATAACCCGCTGTCCGTTCCGGAGGGAACGACGATCATGAAAGCGGCCGAGACCATCGGTGTATACATTCCGCGACTTTGCTACGTTCCGGACCTCGGCATCGAAGGTGCCTGCCGTATTTGCATCGTTGAAGTGGAGGGGTTCAAGAACTATCAGACCGCTTGCTCCACAAAGGTCGCGGAAGGCATGAAGGTCAAGACGAATTCGCCGGCGATCCGGCAAGCCCGCCGTGATCTGACCGAACTGATCCTTGATAATCACCCGATGGACTGCCAGACCTGCGAGCGCGACGGAAACTGTGAGCTTCAGGATCTGGCGTATTCGCTCGGCGTTCGCGAGCGCCTTTTTGCCGGAGAAAGAAAACACTTTGAATTGGACAATTCAAGCTTTTCGGTGGTTCGAAACTCCGATAAATGCATCCTGTGTCATCGCTGCATCCGCGTTTGCGCTGAAGTTCAGGGCGTTACGAATCTCGGTCAGATGGGCCGTGGCGTGAAAACGGTCGTCGGTCCCGCGCACTTGCTCGCGATGAAAGATTCGGTCTGTATCAACTGCGGACAGTGCATCAATGTTTGCCCGACGGCTGCTTTTCTCGAAAAGAGCGCGACCGACGAGGTCTGGGCGGCTCTCGCCGACCCGAAGAAGCATGTCGTCGCGCAGATCGCTCCGTCCATTCGCGCGACCATCGGAGAGGGTTTCGGCCAGGCGCCGGGCACCGCACAGACCGGGCGTACCGTTACCGCGTTGCGCCGCCTCGGGTTTGATGCGGTCTTTGATACGAACTTCGGCGCGGACTTAACGATCGTCGAGGAATCGGAAGAGTTTATCGGTCGACTCAAATCCAA
>JAFGGR010000141.1 GCA_016930475.1 Clostridiales bacterium
ACCGGGATCAAAAAGGTACATCGGCGGGATCTCGGGAGGAGGCCCGGAGTACAGATCCTTCACGTCTCCGATCCAACCATCGACCCTCTCTTTGACGGCATCGTTGCGCATTTTTGCGGACGGATAAACACGTTCGAACGCGATCGCCGTCAGGAGGATCGTTGCGATAACGGAAATCATCACCCCTACGGCCAGCAGATGGCGATACCCGACAGTCAGACCGTTACGCGCGCGGTTTTCTTCTCCCCTGGATGTCAGGGAAAGGAGCGGGATCAAACCGAACGCTGCGGGCAACAAGAGATTGAGGTTGAGCTCGGTCAGCGGATAGACAAAGCAAACGGCCAGGACTGAGCCGAACAAGCCGAGCAGGACCGGTTCCGTTTTTCGAAAAGCGATAACAGGGATTCCGAACAGAAGACTGATGACCGTCGCCAGAATCAAGGTGAATATCCAAGTGAATGCGGGATCATTCGCGCCGTTCTTCAGCGGCAACAAAGACAGCCATTGCTCGAAATCCTCAAACCCCGACACCAGCCCGGAAATGCGACGGACATAGATCAGCGATATGACGACCAGGCAAACAGCCAGAGAAAGAAGTATCGCGATACGGACGTAGCGGTTCCGCATCGCCGTGAGAATGATAAAGTACAAGATGCACACGAAGAACGCGCGTATGGCGAACGACGCGGACAACAGACGGAACAAGTCCATAAACCAATACACCAAACTGATAGCACACAGAAACGCGCCGGAAGCGCACAGGAGATATCGGAGGCCGCTCTGCTTCTTCATCGGTCGATCTCCTTGTCTCCGAGATCCTTCGGATGGATCAGGAAGCAGTTCACGCCCATGCGCGCATAGTAATCGGAAACCGAACGCGCCTGATCCTCGAGACCGTTTTGTGTGATCAGGAACAGAGTGACCGTCGCCAAGTCGCCCGAGAAACGCGAAAGAAACGACAACGGCTCGGGAGTCAGAGCGGCACTGAAGACCGAAAGAGAGTTTTTCCCGATTTCCCATAAGGAGGACAGGCGGTCCTTATAATCCTCGGGTACGGCCGGGGTGAATTTTCGGGTTGCGAGATATATTTTGGCCTTTTCTATCGATCCGGAGTGAAGGACGGCACATTGTTCCTCTCCATCCTCAGCGAAACCAAGAATACTGACCGGTCGTTGCTCGCGTACCAGGAAAGCGCAAAGGTCGGCGGCCTGACCAAACAGGCAGTCGACTGTGATGGTTGCTTCCTCTCCCGTTACGGCCGGACGGGTCAGGTCGATGTAGAGCAGGTGGAAGTCCTGTGTTCCCTTCTCGTATTCCTTGACGTAAAGGACTCCCGTTCTGGCGGTCCTCTTCCAGTTGATGGTTCTCAGGTCGTCGCCGGGTCGATACTCGCGGCCGCCGACGTTTTCCGATCTCTCGCTGGTCTTTCTCATCGGTGGGATCAGTTCGGAAAAGACGCGCGGTGCCCTGGAAAAACGATTGATCCTCGGAAGGATGGGGATATACGCCGGATTATCCGGCAGCTGACTCCGGAGCGGCACTTTATAACGGAAAAATCCGAGAAAGTCGAAAAGTTCGACGGAGGTGACGTGAAATTCGTACATCCCCGCATAATTTGAAGTCAGGGGGATATTCAGTATAGCCGGCCGGGTCTTGGTGGCGGACGCATGAAAAGAAAGTTGTTCGCGCCGCACGTCCGTGCAGTGACCGTGCTCGCAGATCATTCGAATGTGCATGATCGGAAACAAGTCCGAGCAAATGGTGAGTCGGCGGCTGAAGCTCTCGTTTTTGCTCGGAAACAGGTGCCTCCGATCCGGCTCGATGCGAAAAGATAAAGCGGCAAAAGCAATTTCGGCGGCGGAAAGAAGGAGAAGGGACAGGAGGAAGACGAGAAGGTAAAAAAAGACACGCAGTCCGGAGTAGAGAAGTCCTCCCAGACAAACGATCGTTATCAGGATGAAAAAAACTCTTCGAAAACGCATTATTTCGGGACCGGGATGCTCTTTAGCATTTCACCGAGAATCGTCTCGGCGGTTCTGCGCGATGAGCCGGCATCCGACCGCAGAACGATGCGATGAGAAAGAACCGGTAGAATCAGTCGTTTGACGTCCTGCGGAATGACGTAATTTCTTCCCTCCATCATCGCCAGGGCCTTGGCGGCGTTCATCAGGTGTATGGAGGCTCTGGGGCTGATGCCCATCAACAGGTCCGGATGTTTTCGCGAAGTCTGGGCAAAAGCAGAGATGTACTTCTTGATCAAGTCGGCGCATGTGATGCTTGCGGCGCAGTCCTGAAGCATAAGGATATCCGCGGAGGATATGATCGGCCGGATATCAAGTCCTCCGTTTTGCTGCTCGTTACGAACCAGGATATTCACTTCCTCTTCGGGGGAGGGATAGCCCATGTGAATAGACAGACAGAAGCGGTCCAACTGCGCGTCGGGAAGCGGGAACGTTCCGGCGTGCTCGATCGGGTTTTGCGTGGCGAGGACCATGAAGGGCTTGGGAGAAGCGTAAGTCACGCCGTCGACGGTCACCTGTTGTTCCTGCATGATTTCCAGAAGGCTGGATTGCGTCTTCGGCGAGGTTCGGTTAATCTCGTCCGCAAGTAAAATCTGATGAAAAATGGGGCCGGGGTGAAACTCGAATTCCAGGGTCTTCATATTGTAAACCGAAATTCCGGTAATGTCCGAGGGCATAACGTCGGGTGTGAACTGGATGCGGGCAAAACTGCAATCCAGTGACTTAGCCAGAGCGTTGACCAGAGTGGTTTTTCCGATCCCGGGAACATCTTCGAGAAGAACGTGGCCGCGGGAGAGAAGTGCGATCAAAAGCAGGTTGACGGCGGCATCCTTGCCGACCATCACTCGATTGATATTCGAACGGATACGCTCGACGAGGCCTAAAATGTCGGCAGTGTCCATAAAATCACCCCGTTTCTTTTGAAACATTCGCTATGATTCTAGCACAGTTGTATTTTTAAGAACAATAAAAACTGTGCAAGTGTCCAATTCCGCTCCGGTTGATATTAACCATAAAACCTCTATAATTTAGGATGCGCGGTAATTATGAGGAGTTTTGTATGTTTTCGTTAACACATAATCGCTTGCGGTGGACAATAATCGGTGTGATCATCCTGGTCGCGATCATCATCCTAACCGTCAAGTTTAATATTTTTGTCGATCAATACACGACCTCTTGTATCGGAAATCAGTCCCGGACCATGGGCGTGATCGATTCCGATCAACCACTGACGCAATCATTTATTCCCGAAAAACGGCGCCTCTCGTTCATCGAGGTTCGCGTCGCGACATATTCCGAAAGCGAAGAAACGGGGCAGGTACTTTTTACGCTGGTCGATCCGGAGGGTATAATCCTGCACCGTCAGGCGGTTCCTCTCGCCGAGGTCCGGGACAACTCTTATCTGCGATTTAAGACCGACCTGGTGTTGGACCGTAATACGGAATACACCATTCACCTGCAGGCGATCGACGTTCAGGCTGAGCGGTCCCCGGTGGTTTGGGTATCGGGCGCGTCCACAGGCGCGCAAACGACTGTCTCCATTCCGGATACGTATACGGGCAGTGAACTTCAAATCAATGCGCAGTACGGATATCAACAAACCAATTATCCGGCGTTTTTCATTGCACTCCTTCTGCTTTTACTCTGCGGGCTGGCAGCGGCGACGGATCTTCGTTTGAGTGCCAAACAGTTAAAGAAGACCTCTACGGCCGTTCTGCTCGTAATGCCGCTGATCTCCTTTCTCGTTGTGGAGATTCTCAACGATTTTTCGCTGTTCGGTAAACAACCGCAGGCGTATATCGTGAACTATATATTCTATCTTCTGATCTACCTCTTGCTCTATGCGTTGATCAATCGCCTGAGGATCAGTGTCATCGCGGCCAATCTCTTGATCTATACTGTCGCGGTCATCAATTACTATAAGATCCTCTTCCGCGGTGAGCCGGTCCAGTTGTGGGACATCGTGACCGTGCGGACGGCGGTCAACGTATCCGGGCAGTATCCGCTGTTGCTTTCATCCGCTCTGGTGCTGACCTTTTTGAGTCTTATGCTAATCAGCGTGTTTATCGCCAAACTGGATTTTTCCACACAAAATAGGAAGTTTCGCATGATGGGCGGGGTCGCGTCCTTTATGCTGATCGTCGCCCTGATCTTGTCGCTTTTCGCGACGGATCGGTATCAGATCACAAGACTGAGCTTCATGCAAAAGCTCGGGATCACGAACAATGTTTGGAACCAGCCCGCGAATTACTCCAAGAACGGACTTCTTTTGGCGCTGACCATGAACGCACAGGATCTGATCGTTGAAATGCCGGACGGATACAGCCGTGAAAAAATCATCCTGTTGGAGGACGAGATCAAAGATCGTGCCGCGAGCCGAAGCGAGGACCGAATGATTCGTCCGGTCGCCCGCAATGCTGCGGAAGCGGCGATCGAGCTTGCCCCTCCCGAACAGCCGGTTCGTCCGAACATCATCGCGATCATGTGCGAGTCTTACACCGATCTGACCGACATCGCTCCGTTTGAAACCAATCAAAGCGTGAACGATCACATCTCTTCGCTGAAAGAAGATACCATCCGGGGCGCGCTCCATGTTTCCACCTATGGGGGAGGAACGGCCAACTCCGAATTCGAGTTTCTGACCGGTAACGCGATGGCTTTCCTGCCGGGCGGCAGTGTGCCGTATCTGCAGTACGTCGACGAACGTACAGGCTCCTTGGCCTGGACGCTCAAGGATAACGGCTATTCCACTGTGGCGGTCCACCCTTACCTCGGGAGCGGCTGGAGTCGCCCGCAGGCATATGAACGTTTGGGCTTTGACCGCTTTGTCACGATCGATGATTTTGACGATCCGGAGTACATCCGGGAGTACATAAGCGACAAGTCCTCCTTTGATAAGGTGATCGAGCTTTTCGAGCAGAAGGGCGACGCGCCGATCTTCGTGTTCAATGTCACGATGCAAAATCACGGCGGATACGGAGAGTCGCATGCCAATTTCACCGAGGACGTCCGACTGAGCGAGTATCCCGGTCGTTTCCCTGAAACGGAGCAATACCTGTCGCTGATCCGCCGTACGGATGGAGCGGTTCAGGACCTGATCGACTACTTTTCCGCTTGCGATGAGCCGACGATCATCCTCTTTTTCGGAGATCATGCGCCCAGTATGAAGAACGGGTTCCTTGAGACCATTCTCGACAGCTCGATGGCAGACCTGTCTGCGGAGGATATGTGCAAGTTATATCGGACCGAGTATTTTCTCTGGGCGAACTACGATATCGTCGAGGCTCAGGACCGTGATATGAGCACCAATTATTTATCTACCTTGCTTCTGGATACGGCCGGCATCGAACTGCCCGGTTACAATGTGTACTTGAAAGACTTGTACGGGAAGTATCCGGCGATCAGCACCATGGGCATCATCGACGCGCTCGGGCACCGCTACGATTGTGTCTCGGCGGCTCCCGATGAGGGCGGCATGCTGGAAAACTATTCCTACTTGATATACAATAACCTTTTTGGAAAAGAAGAAAGAGAAGCCTCCGTTTTTGACGAGCCGGTGCCGGTCTATATGCCGGCTGCGGAGGATCAATAGTCCGGTACATGCCGAAAGGAAACCATGGAAATTCAATCATTTAATGCACTGAACCTGTCCAAAGAGGTGCAAAAGGCACTTCTGGAGATCGGTATCAGCGTGCCAACCTCCGTGCAACAGAAAGCATTGCCGCCCATGATGGAGGGCTATAACGTGATCGCGCGCGCGCCGACCGGTACGGGCAAGACATTCGCGTTTGGTATTCCGATCCTGGAGTACCTGAACATGAACGTCGATTACATTCAGGCGCTGATCCTGGCTCCGACCCGTGAGCTCGCGCTTCAAATCACCTCCGAAATCAAGAATTTGGGCAAGTACATTCACGGTCTGTCCGTCGCTTCCGTCATCGGCGGACAGCACATGGATACGCAGATCAAGAAGCTGGCATCTCATCCGCAGATCGTCGTCGCGACCCCCGGAAGACTTCTGGACCACATTAACCGGAGGACGATCTCAATCTCGTCGATTCACACCCTCATCCTGGACGAGGCGGACGAGATGCTCGACATGGGATTCATCAAGGACATTCGAAAGATTATGAGCAATACCCCTTCGGACAAGCAGATCGCACTGTTCTCCGCGACGATGTCGCGCGAGGTAATGAATATATCTTATGAGTACATTCAACGTCCGGTCGAGATCGATGTTGCGCCCAAGGCGGAGGACATGCCCAAGATCCGTCAGTTTTCGATCACGGTCGCGGAAAAGGACAAGGCGCGGATCCTCGCCGAGATCATTTCACAAAGATCGCTTTCCCGGGTGATGGTCTTCTGCAATACAAAGTCCAAGGTTCGCATTCTCACCGCCCGTCTCCGCGGTTACGGTCTGTCGGTCGATTGCCTGCACGGTGATATCGTCCAGAAGGCCAGAAACCGGATCATGGAGGAATTCAGAAACGGCAAATTCTCGGTGCTGATCGCGACCGACGTCGCCGCCCGCGGCATTGATGTCGCCGACATCGATGCGGTTTTCAATTATGACGTTCCGATCGAAAACGAATATTACCTCCACAGGATCGGCCGCACCGGCCGCGCACAAAAGGAAGGCGAGGCATTCACGTTCATCACCTATGCCGATACGGCAAAGATGCTCGACATTGCCCGCTACACACGGATCGAGCTTGAAGAACTGAAATACGACTAGAAAACTTGAATTCGCGGACGGCAATGAGCCGGCCGCTTTTCGTTTCGCCCCCGAAAATCACATCAGGGGAGAGAACATGCGTAGGATGTAACCGACCGAATTCCGGAGAAAGCCCGCGTCCCGGATCTCCGGAATCGTAACGCGACTGCTTTTCGCGATCGCGTCCTCGATATCCCGGTGTACCCGGTCGACCTCTTTGTTTCCGTAAAACCACACCCCGTCTTCATATTGAATATAGAAACTTCGGTTGTCGAGGTTGATCGAACTGACAATCGCGTGCGTATCATCGACCGCGATCATTTTCGCGTGCATCATGCCCGGTGAAAACCGGTACACCTCAACGCCGGCTTCCATCAATTCCAGAAAGAAACTGCGCGTCACCTCAAAAACATACCAGTGGTCGAGTTTACACGGCACGAGCAGTGCGACACGGACGCCGCTTTTGGCGACGCGACAGATCGTGTGTACGAATTCCTGCGAGACCGCCAGATAGGGAGTCGCAATCAACAAGGAGGTATGGGCGGTCTCGATCATTCTCATGATCGTGCCCTCTGCCGGATTCTTGGGATTGTTGAACGGGCCGTCATAAAAAACATGGCAAAAACCCTTTGCTTTGGGACATGCCGTCGGACGAAACTTCGTGTAGGAGTCGCTCAGCGTCTTGGCCGTCAGATCCCACATGCAGAGGAAAGTGACCGTCATTCCGTAAACACCGCGACCGAAGAGTTTGATCCCGGTATCCTTCCAGTAACCCAGCGGGGAGGAGTAGTTTGCGTATTCGTCGGCCAGGTTGATCCCTCCGGTATAGCCGGTGTCGGAGTCGATAATGATGTATTTCTGATGATTGCGGTAATTGAGGTAAAGATTGTTCAAATACCGGTGTGTCGGATTAAAAAGCAACACGCGGATCCCCTCGTCGCGCAGAGAGTGAACCATTGCGTCGGATACGCTGAACATCGTGCCCGCGTCATCGATCAGGATCCGGACATCCAGGCCTTCCGCCGCTTTTCGAGAGAGGATCTCGTGAAAACGGCTCCATAGCCGACCCTCGCGAAGAATGAAAAAAGACAGGAAAATACTCTTCCTTGCCGTGGCAAGCTCCCGCAGACAATTCTCGAAAAGCTCCTCGCCGCTTCCGAAATAGGTCATTTCCGTGTTCGCGAAAACCGGGAAGCCTTGATGGGTCAGATAATCGGAGACCAATCGGACATGTTCGTTTCCCGAGCGTTCCGGGGAGCGCTCGGCGCTCTTTTGATCCTCTTCCGACTCGAATTCGATAAGCGCGCGGGCCGCCGCGTCATGGGACGCGGATTCGACGCCTTCCTTAGCGCGTCTCGGAAAGCCCCACATCAGGTAAAGAAGGATGCCGAAAGCCGGAAACAGGACGATCAACAGGACCCAAAAAAATCGTGTGGAAGGATTGTCGTGCCAAGAGTAAACGTAGATACAAACGATCAAGCCGATGCCGTAGAGAATGGTCATGACCAGCGAAGAAAGACTTTGCAGAAACAGCGAGATGAAGCCGATCAACAGCAGTTGCAGAAGGAGGAATATCCCCAGTATGATCAAATGCGTAGTCGCATTGAAAAACAGATTTCGCGAAACGGGTCGTTTACGGGACATACGGACTCCTTCAAAAGCGGTACAATGAATATGTATATGTGTTTCTTGACAGTCAGTTTACATCCTTTGCGCCGGGATAATCAATAGCATCGTTGAGCGGACATTCGCGGAATGCTAGAATGAAGAGAAAGAAGCAAGAGGCCGGATCGGCCTCCCGGAGGATCATGGCAACACATAAAATTCGCATCATTCATGCCGCGGACCTGCACCTGGGGTCGCCCTTTTCCGCGCTTCCGGCGGCGCGGGCTTCGGTGCGCCGCGACGAGCAGGAGCGCACTTTTTACGATATGGTCCGTCTGTGCCGCGAGCGCAAGACTCAGATCCTCCTGATCGCGGGGGACCTTTTGGATGCCGTGCGTGTTTCGCCGGAACAGAAGAGGAATCTTGTGCGGGCTTTCGGAGAGATCCCGGAAACGCGGATCTTCATCTCGCCCGGAAATCACGACCCTTATTTTCGGATGTGTCCGTACGAGACGGAGGAGTGGCCGCCGAACGTTCATATTTTCAAAGGCGCTCTCGAACCGATCGTTTGTAAGGAAATCAATACGGTCGTATGGGGTGCCGCTTTTCGCGCGACAAGACAGACGTCGACGCTTTGCCCGAACGGTTTTCACATCTCTTCCGTCGAGGGAGCGGAGCCCGACTCGATCCATCTGATCGTCCTCCACGGCGATCTGGTCGCCGGAAAGAAAGGGGAATCCGCCTACAATCCGATTCAGACATCCTGGATCGAGGGAAGCGGCGCGGACTATATCGCGCTCGGACATGTTCATGATCAGACGTCTGTTCTGCGGGCAGGGCGGACATTCTATGCCTATTCCGGCTGTCCGGAAGCGCGCGGCTATGATGAAGCAGGGCCTCGGGGCGTATTTGCGGGGACGATCGCGAAAGGGCGGGCGGATCTCGATTATATCTACATCAATAAGCGAAACTTCTACACGCTCAACGTTCCCGTTGATGATTGCGGCACGCAGACGGAGCTCGCGACGGCCGTTCAGCGTTACCTTCGCGAAAAGTACCCGGACGAGTTCGAGGGAAGCGCTTTTCGCGTTACACTGACCGGAGCGTTGCCGCCCGATTTCACGCCGGACACGGTCGCATTGAGGACGAGCTTGCGAGAGCTTTGCTTCGATGCCCGCGTCTATGACAAGACGACGGCGAGTGTCGACCCGGAAATGCTTCGCAAGGAGACTTCGATCCGCGGCGTTTTTACGGATATCCTGTGGAAGCGGAGGGAGGCGGCCGAAGCCGCGGGAGACGCCGCTTCGGTCGAAAGGCTCGATCTTGCGCTGAAACTGGGCTTGGCCTCCTTTGAAAGAGAGGTGCGATACCGTGAAGATTCATAGCATTCGCATCGACGGGTTCGGAAAACTCGGGGACTATACGGCGGACTTTTCGGACGGGATCCATTGCGTCCGGAGGGAGAACGAATTCGGAAAAAGCACCATTCTCGCGTTTATCCGCGCGATGTTTTACGGGTTTCCCAAGAGGGCCAATAAGGCCAGAGATGTCCGCAATTTCAGCCGCGGCAAGTATTCGCCGTGGAAGGCCGGAGGCTACGGAGGGACGCTGACCTTGTCGCACAAGGGTCGTACGTATCGGATCGAGCGGCGCTTTTCGGGCAGTCGGTCAGAAGATCGGGTCGTCCTTCGGGATGAGCGGACCGGGGCCGCGGAGGACATGGGAGATCAAGAGATCGGCGAGTATCTCTTCGGACTCGGCGAAGCGGAGTTTGTAAATACATTTTTTGTCGGACAGTTGGAAATAAGGCTCAACGAGGAAGGGCGAGAGACAAAGACCGTAGCGGACCGTCTCGCGAACCTTGCGGCGGACGGAAGTGAATTCTATTCGTTCGATAAGGCCGACAAGAATCTGAAAGAGGCGGTCACCGATCTGCTGGCCGCGCGAGGCGGCGGATTGATCCGCGGCCTGGAAAAGGAGCAGGAAGAATTGGCGCAGAGACTGCGCGACTCGGAAGACGATTTTCTTCGGATCGAAGAAATCGTCGGACAGATGGATGAGAAGACCAAAGAAGCGGATCAGCTCGATAAGGACGAGTTGTTCCCTCTTTCTAAGAAAAGAGCGGATCAAACGGCTGATGTTGACCGAAGACGAAAAGTCTTGTCGGATCTGGAATCCGACCGGATACGTGCCACTGAGCGAACCCGGGCCTTGCAGGAAATGATCCGGAAACAGCTCGAATATGAGCGAAGCGAAAAGGAGCGACGCGAAAAACGTGCCGCGCGGATCCGAAATCTGCAACAGGAAGCGGCGGAACTCGATCGTAATCGCGACGAGCGAACGGCGGAGTGGATCCGCATCCGGAATGAAACGGAAGAATGGACAGCCGGATACGAAGCAAAGATCCCCGAGCTTCAAGAAACACACCGGACAGCGGTTGAGGAAGTCGTTCGGGTCCGGGAAGAAGCAGATCGATTGGAAGAAGAAGGTGCGCGTTTCTCCGGGGAAGCGATCGAAGCGGATGCCGCCCGTTTTCGACAAAGCATACGTATTCCGATCCTTATCACCCTCGTTTTATTTGCTGTTGCCGTCATCGGACCGATCTTTGCGGCGGTATTTCGGACGCCTGTGTTGAACCTTCTGTCGATCG
>JAFGGR010000142.1 GCA_016930475.1 Clostridiales bacterium
AACGCCTGAAGACCGACTACATTGATTATTATTTGCTTCATATGCTGGCCGATGTGGCAATGCTTTCATTCATGAAGGAGATCGGAGTCATTGAATGGCTTGAAAGTCTCAAAGAAAAAGGCGTCATCCGAAATATCGGATTTTCTTTTCACGGTTCAAAGGACAGCTTCCGACAGCTTCTGGAAGCGTATCCGTGGGATTTTTGCCAGATCCAATACAACTATCTGGACGAGAACAATCAGGCGGGTAAGGAAGGACTGTTACTTGCCGCCAAGATGGGCATTCCGGTAATCGTCATGGAGCCCATCCGAGGCGGTACGCTGTCCGATCAGGTCCCGGCGGATCTTGTCCGGGCTTTTCGAGATGCAAATCCCGAAAGATCCATGGCCGAATGGGCGCTTCGCTGGGTCTTTGATCACAAGGAGGTCACCGTCGTGCTCTCCGGTATGAGTACCGAGGACCAGCTGGCCGAAAATATCAGGATCGCATCCGAAGCGGCGCCGGATAACCTGACCGCAGCGGAGCGGGCGGTTTTCGGGAGGGTGAAGGAGAAGTTGGGCTCAATGACAAAAATCCCCTGTACGGGCTGCGGTTATTGTATGCCTTGTCCGTTCGGTGTCAACATTCCGAACTGCTTTTCGAGTTATAACGAGAAATACCTGATCAAAACCAGAGGGGCTATGTTTAAGTATTATCAGGCGTTGGGCGCATTTTCGGCGCGTCCGGGCTTCGCTTCGATGTGTACCGGTTGTGGCCTGTGCGAGTCCCACTGTCCTCAACATATCGCGATCCGTGATGAATTAAAAAACGTTCGAAAGACCTTTGAGGGCCCGATTGCCGGGACGATCATCCGTCTCGGACGCAAGATCCTTCGAGTAGAAAAGAACATTAAAAAAGAAGATCGGTAAGCCCGGTATGGGGTCCGATTGTTTTTTTATCGTAAAAAAGATAAGATAATACTCGTATGTGCCGAAAATCGGCGATGCAGTAACCCGAAGGAGGGCCCCCGCGTTGAATTCTGCCGAGAACGATTTTGCCGATGGTCTCCTGCGAATTTTCGACAATGTGTTACTGACGGAAGAGAAGGCTCTGTCCAAGGGTTACTTCTCCAATCTGTCCATTGCCGAACTGCACACGCTGGACGCAATCGGTCCTTACGAGGCAAGGGCGATGAGCGAGACGGCTGCTCGTCTGGGCATTACGACCGGGACGCTGACCGTCGCGATCGACCGATTGGTTCGTAAGGGTTATGTCGAGCGGTACCGCGACAGCAAGGACAGAAGAGTGGTCCGGGTCTGTTTGACCCGGCAGGGGAAACTGGCGTTTCGTATGCACGCGAAATTTCATACCCTGTTGGTGAAGAGGATCATGGATCCTTTGGATATCGAAGACCGGGAGCGATTGGCCGCTTTGGTCCGCGAAATCGACGAATTCATAACCGAACAATATCAGAAATACAGCCAGGAAGAAAGCGCTCGAAAAGGCGCAAAAATTACGGAGGAACAGGGAAATGACCGAATTATCCAGTGAATTACAGCGAGGCGAGCCTGACAGTACGGGCAATCCCCGAGAACGTATCGGGCTCGATGACCCCGTGCTGAGAAGGAAAGAGCGCATCTATGACACCTTGATGAATACGGTGACTGAGATGAGTGATCTTTCTCCGACGGACATCAAGCCCGAGACCGAGATCATCCACGATCTCGGATTGGATTCGCTCCAGATATACGAGCTTGTTATCGACCTCGAGAGTTCCTTTGACATTCGTATTTCCGACGAAGAGTTGGAACGGGTCAACACCATACAGGATGTGGTGGATATGATTTACGAATTGACATCGGAGTAGAACCAGCTCATTGACTTGACGCAAGTCAAGCATCAAAAACCGCAAACGAGGTGTTCGATGAATTACATTTTTCTGCTGAACTATTTTGCGGAACGCAAAAAGGCGACGGAGCTGGAGCTTGCCATTCGGGACCTCGAGATCCGCAAAGGCGCGAAGGTCGAGATCCATCGCACCGAGTACCCGGGTCATGCCGGAGAGCTTGCGGCCGATGCTGCCCGGCGCTATCAGTCGGACGCGATCGTTTTCGCTTGCGGCGGGGACGGAACGGTGCACGAGGTCGCAAATGCGTTGGCTTTCGGTCAGACTCCGATGTCGGTCTTGCCGATGGGAACCGGAAACGATTTTGCCCGAACGGTTCTTCCCGAACTCTATTACAACGAGCCGTCCAAGGTGATCGATGCCATTGAAAACTTCGAGATCCGACCGGTGGACCTGATTCGAGTGGATTGCTATGACGAATTGTCTAATTTCCTCCCGGATAAGAGCCGTTACTCCGTAAACATCACGTCCTTTGGCTTAGACACCATGGTGAACGCTCAGGCCAAGGAATATATCCGTAAAACCAACCGGAACAGTTTTGTGCGAAAAAACGCATACACGATTGCGATTTTGAAGTGTTTTATCAAAGGCTGGGATTTTCAGATGAAATACTCCTTCGAACTCGCCGGAGGAAAAGAGACAGCTCAAGGACAAATGAAGTTCAGTCTGGCCTGTATATGCAACGGCCGGTATTACGGAGGAGGGTTCAATCCTTCTCCTCAATCATTAACGGACGACGGAGTTCTGGAAGTTTGTCTGGTAGAAGACCTTCCGAGACGAAAAGCGATCCCTCTGGTCGGTAAATACAAAAAGGGAAAGCACCTCGGGAATCCGTTGGTTTCTTTTTACAAGGTAACAAGCGGGGTTATTTCCTCGGTGGACCGGAATGCGCAGATCCACGGGAATTACGACGGCGAAGATTTCTTTGCCCATCAGGTGAGGTTTGAGGTCATCCCGGACGCGTTGCCGTTTGCTTTCTTCTCCATCTGAGCCATCCATTCCTGAAGCGCCGCGGTCATTCTCTTCGGATTATTCTCGAAGTCCGCAGGCAACATCGGAACACCGTAGTGAACGACGACCTCTTTTCTCCGGTGACGTTTGCTGTCCCAGGTCTGTGGCCTTTTCATATGGCGCGAAAAGGCGTTATAGCCGCCTTCGATGTATACCGGCAGTATCGGAACGCCGGCTTTGACGGCCATATACGCGGCTCCGTCCTTGAACTCGGCGACCTTCCCGTCATGTGTGCGGGTGCCCTCCGGATGGACGAGCATGATGTTGCCTTTCTCGACTTCTTTCTTCGCCTTGATCAAGCCGCGTACCGGACTGCCGAACCGCTCCACTGC
>JAFGGR010000143.1 GCA_016930475.1 Clostridiales bacterium
ATCCGTGAAGGATCTATTCGGTCAGCGGTTGCGATCGGTGCACTTCTTTCCGAGGGGATCGGCGACACGATACGCGTTTCACTGACCGGCGATCCGGTCAAAGAGGTGGAAGCGGCATATTCGATGCTGAAAGCCCTATCGCTGAGACAGCACGGTATGACGCTCGTTTCATGTCCGACTTGCGGACGGACCGCCGTCCCCCTGATCGAGGTCGCCGAGCGCATTGAGGAAATGATTCGGGATTTACCGTATCATCTGAAGGTAGCCGTGATGGGTTGTGCCGTGAACGGCCCGGGAGAGGCTCGCGAGGCCGACATCGGAATCGCGGGCGGCAACGGTGAATTCTTGTTATTCAAAAAAGGAGTCATCATCGGAAAGGTTTCTCCGGCGGAGGTCTACGATGTCCTTTTGAATGCCATACACGAGCTCGGCCGGGAAACACACGACATCAAATAATCAAGGAGCAGGACAGATATCCATGAGTGATCTTCATCAATTCGTCCGGTCGTTTTCGGACAATGACCGTTTGATTCTTGCGGCCACGCGCATACCCGGTCAAATCCAAAGAATAGATATGGACTCCGACTCGAAAGGTTTGGAGATCGTATTGATGTTCGAAAACGACATTCCCGACGGTGATGCTCTGATCCTTTTCGAGCACGAGATCCGGGGTGAACTCGGCATTTCACATGTCCGATTTCATCTGACGGGGGACGCTCTGAATAATGTTGCGGATATCGTCGCCGGGCCGCTGAGATCCTGGGTGATGGAGGCAATATCACATCAGAATCCGCTTCTGCGACCGTTGGCGGACGAGACCGATTTTGTGGCTGAGGATCATTGTGTTGTCGGAACCGTCGATTATCCGGCCGCTCCATTTCTGATGAAGGAATTCGCTCAATATGCCGAGCAATTTACGGAAAAATACCTTCCCTCCAAGTGTGCATTTTTTCTGAAAAGCAGTGTGATGGATCCGGAGGCGGCGAGGCGGGAGAATGTCCGACGCTACGAAAAGAAGATCTTGCATCAAGCCGGAGAGGCTTTATTGCGGCAAAATGCCCTTTCCGGGGGCGGATCCGATCGAAAGAGCGGGTCGGCCGGCGCAGTGGCTCCCGCAGAACCTCCCAAAGGCGGAAAGACCGCCTCCGATCATTCCTGGGAACGAAAAGCCGAACAGGTCTCCAAAGAGGCGGAAAGCTTTAAGAGAAAAAGATCCAGGGACGCCGAAGCGGCCGGGCCGGATTGGGGCAGGATGAACGATGCCCTTCCTTTCATAAAAATCGGCGATATGAACGAGTCGACCGGTACAGTCCTTTTCGAGGGAAAAATCGAAATCGACAATATGATACTGACGAAATCCGGAAGAAAAGTATTGGTGAAGTTCTATGCGACGGATGATACCGGAAGCATATCGTGTGTCAGTTTTCTTTCCCCCAAGGACGCGGATCTGTTTTCCGAAACGTTTGCTTCCGGCGGGCATGCGCGGATCCAAGCGGATGTCTGTTTTGATGCGCGGTATACGAGGGATCTCAGTGCCACCGTCGCGGGGATACGCATCGCTCAGGCTCCGAAGAAACGGGTGGATGACGCGTTGATCCGGAGAGTCGAACTGCATTGTCACTCCAAGATGAGCGAGAAGGACGCGGTCGTGAACGTCGCGGATCTGATCGAAGAGGCCGCCCGAATGGGGCACCCGGCCTGTGCGCTGACCGATCATGGTGTGGCGCAGGGCTTTCCGGAAGCGGCGGAGGCAGCGGGCAAGTTCAGAAAGTCGAATCCGAACAGCACGTTTAAGGTCATTTACGGTATGGAAGGGTATCTGGTTGACGACGGCCCCTGTCCGGTCTTTTTTCCGGAAGAGAGAGATGCTCCCGCCCGCGCGTTTATCGCACTGCGGGTCGAAACCTCCGGCACGGATCCGATTCGCGATCGAATCGTCTCGGTGAAAGCCGCGCGATTTGACCGACGGGAGGACGGACGATTCGAATGCACCGACACGCTTTTCGAGCAGGTACCTTCGGCGAATGATGAAGGGCAGGATTCGGATCATGATGATGCGGCGGTCGACCTTTTTCCGATGCTCGGGAGGATCGCCGAATTCATCGGAAAGGATGCGGTCTGCGGTACGGACGTGCTGAAAGGTCTCTCTTTTCTTCGTTATGCGGGATTTGATGCCGATATCGAAAATCACGTTCGCTATCGCGTCAAGTTCAACCCGGTCGCCGCAGACATCGAAGCCCTTTCGGAGGTGCTCCGGGGGCAGGAAGGCAGAAGCGGGGACGGCTCGCCGGAAGATGCCATATCTGCAGGCCCGGAGGCCTGTGACGAGATGCTTTTACGAGACGCCGAGGTAATGGCCGCGGCGATCCGAAAACACGGCATTTCGGATTTATCGGAACTGAATGTCGTTGCCGGAAAAGCCCCGAACAGTCAGATTCTCTCCCGGAAGCAGACCGTATACCATATCGTTTTTCTCGCACAGAATAATCTGGGGTTATACCACCTGTACCGTCTGATCTCGGATTCTCATATTCGATACTTCTCCATGCGGCCGAGGATCCCCAGTTCGCTTCTTCGATATTTCCGCGACGGATTGATCATCGGAAGCGCATGCGAGCGCGGCGAGGTGTTCAGTCGGATCCGAACACATTATACGATGAGTAACCTGGATTATACCATGGCCTGCCGCTCTCTCGCGGAGGACCCGTCGTTTCTGCAGATTTGCTCGCAATACGATTATCTTGAGATCCAACCGATCACAAATAACGCGTTCTTATTGCGCGACCCGGACAGCGGCTTGCACAGTGAAGAAGATCTAAAAAACCTGAACCGACTCGTGCTTTTCGCGGGAGAGACGCTCGGAATCCCAGTCTGCGCAACGACCGATGCGCATTTTCTCGAAAAAAAGGATGGGGAGTTCCGAAAATATCTCCTGATGGATATGGGGTACAAGGACGCCGAGTTTGGTTGCGATTTATATTTTCGGACGACGCGGGAGATGCTCGATGAGTTTTCCTATTTGGGCGCGGACCGCGCGGAGGAAGTGGTCGTTACCAATACAAACGCAATCGCCGACCGCATCTCGCCTTATATCAAACCTTTCCCGCACGGCACTTTTCCTCCGGTCATCGAGTCCGCGGCGGACGAAGTCACGCGCGTCACAATGGAAGCGGCTTCGAAGTTGTATGCTTATAGGGGTGAGATCGCTCCGATCGTCGAGGACCGTGTCCGCAAGGAACTGGATTCCATCATCGGGAACGGGTTTGCGATCATGTATTACATCGCCTATATGCTGGTCAAAAAGTCCAATGAAGACGGCTATATCGTCGGATCCCGAGGCTCAGTCGGGTCGTCTCTTGTGGCCACGCTGTGCGGTTTGACGGAGGTGAATCCGCTGCCGCCGCATTATCGCTGCCCCGATTGTGCCTATTCGGAATTTGACACCTCCGGCCGGCATGGATCCGGTTACGACCTTCCGGCCAAGGATTGCCCGCATTGCAGGACTCAAATGATTCGCGACGGCCAGGAGATCCCGTTTGAAACCTTCCTCGGTTTTTACGGGGACAAGCAGCCGGATATCGATCTGAATTTTTCGGGTGAGTATCAAACAAGGGCTCACCACTATGTTGAGGAGCTCTTCGGCTCGAGCCATACTTTTCGAGCGGGGACGATCTCCTGCTACGCCGAAAGAAACGCGGAGGCGGTCGTCCTGAAAATCAGCGAGCAGACCGGGGAGGGGATCAACCGCGCAGAGGTCCGAAGAAGATCAATGGGGTTGATCGGGGTCAAAAGGACGACCGGACAGCACCCGGGTGGCATTGTCGTTGTTCCCAGGGAAATGGAGATCTATGAGTTTACGCCTATCCAGCATCCCGCAAACAAAGCGGACGCAGGGGTCATCACCACACATTTTGACTTTAAGGCGATGCACGATACCATATTAAAGCTCGATATCCTCGGCCATGACGATCCGACCGTACTTCGCATGCTCAGCGATTTGACCGAAGTCGACGTCCGAACCATTGAGATCACCGACCCAAAGGTCCTGTCACTCTTCATTTCAACGGACGGTCTGGGCATCCGGGACCCGAATTATAAGACGGATTCCGCGACGCTCGGCCTGTCTGAAATGGGAACCTTCATGGCGCGTGACATGATTGCGGAAACGAAACCGTCGAAGTTTTTCGATCTGGTTCAGTTGATGGGTCTGTCGCACGGTACCGACGTGTGGAACGGAAACGCGCAGGACCTGATTCGCAGTAAAACATGCACGCTCGAAAATGTTATCGGTTGCCGCGACAGCATAATGATCGAATTGATACACCGCGGCCTGGAAAACAAGGAGGCGTTCGATATTATGGAGCGCGTCCGCAAGGGCAGGGGACTTTTGCCGGAGCAAGAGGAATCGATGAGAAAGCACAATGTGCCTGAATGGTATATTGAGTCCTGCAAAACGATCAAGTATATGTTTCCCAAATCTCATGCCGTCGCCTACGCAATTTCCTCCCTGCGGATCGCTTGGTTCAAGGTCTACTATCCGGAAGAATACTATTGCGCCTTCTTCTCGATCCGCGCGGATGAGTTCGACGGCGACACGATGTGTCGCGGTATTGAATCGGTAAGGAATCGCAGAAAAGAACTTCACACCGGCTTTTCATCGCGCAAGCAGACCGAAAAGTCCCAGTACTTCATCTATGAACTGATCGAGGAGATGTACGCGCGAGGGATCGAGTTCATGCCCGTCGATTTGGACAGATCCCAGGCGGACCGCTTCGTAAAAGCGGGACCGGGGAAAATACTTCCCCCGATCAACGCGATCACATCCGTCAGTACCGCGATGGCCAATGCGATCTGCGCGGCGCGGGAAGAGAAGCCGTTCACCACCCGTGAGGACGTATTGAACCGAAGCGGTATCGGTCCGGCGGCGCTCGACAAGCTCATTGCGTCCGGCATTCTCGACCATTTGCCCGCGTCGGTTCAGATAGACCTTTTTTCGATGCTGTGAGAGAATGAAAAGCGGAGGACCGATATGATCGCCACCGTCGTTTTACGTGACTGCGTGCGTCGAACCGACCGCGAATATGATTATAACGTTCCGGAGCACTGCGAAGGCAAAATTCGCCCCGGGCAGTTTGTGCGCGTGCCGTTCGGCGGCGGAAACAGAACGGAAACGGCTTTAGTCCTCGACCTTGTGCAGAAGAGCGAATACACATCCGCGCTCAAGTCCGTGTTGGAGATCATCGACGAGCAGCCGGTGCTTTTCGAGGATCAGATGGGACTCATTCATCTGGTTCGAGCCCGATACTCATGCACACACGGTGATGCGATCCGGCTCATGGTCTCGTCCGTCGTTACCGAACATAAGGACAAGACATGTCAGGTCGCTTGCCTGGCGGACGAAGAGCGGGCACTTTCGGTCCTTGTCGAGAATGAGCTCAACAGTCTCGCGCAGATCCGGGTCCTGGAACTGCTGTTAGAAAGCAAAGAAGTACCGATCAGCGAGATCATGAACGCGCTGTCGGTTTCGCGTTCCCCGATCCAATCCCTCCGCGAAAAGGGGCTGATCGAGATCCATCGTCGGAAGTCCGTTGAGGCGAATGCTCCGGCCGAGGAAGAGGAGGAGCTTTTCGAGGATGCGTTTGTCCCGGAGCTTACGGACAGCCAGAAAAGTGCGGTCGACTCCATTTTGTCCGGCGGGGCACCGAGCGAATGTCTTCTTTTCGGCGTGACCGGAAGCGGGAAGACGGAAGTGTATCTTCAGTGCGCCGATCGGATCGTTTCCGAGGGAGGCAGTGTCATCTTTCTTGTACCTGAAATATCGCTGACGCCTCAAATGATCCGCTGGGTCCGGGAGCGTTTCCCGAACGGGCTGGCTGTGTTGCACAGCCGGCTGACACCGCGCGAGCGTTACGAGCAGTGGGACAAGATCCGAAAAGGAGAAGCCCGCGTCATCGTCGGCGCCCGTTCGGCGATTTTCGCGCCGGCGGTCGATCTGCGACTGATCATTGTCGACGAAGAACAGGATACCTCTTATAAATCCGAGACTCATCCGCGATACCATGCCCGGGATGTCGCGAGAATGCGATCGCGACTTTCCGGAGCGATACTGGTATTCGGATCGGCGACACCGGCGGTTGAGACCTATTTCTCCGCGGTATCGGGATATACGCGACTGCTGACCTTGCCGGAGCGTGTGAAGGAAGCGCGGATGCCGAAGGTGAGTATCGTGGATATGCGCGAGGAACTCATCAAGGGCAACCGGTCGATCCTGAGTCGGGCACTTTGCTCCGGTATGAATGACGCGCTCGGGCGCGGCGAGCAGGTAATGCTTTTTTTAAACAAAAGAGGGTATTCAAGTTTTCTGCTGTGTCGGGCTTGCGGAAATACGATCCTGTGCCCGCACTGTTCGGTCACCATGACGCTTCATGCTCCCGGAACGGGAAGAAAGCCCGTCCTGGTTTGCCATTACTGTATGCACGTACGCAAAGTGCCGGAGACATGCCCGGAATGCGGAAGCTCACTCCAGGGCAAAATGGGAACAGGCACACAGCAGTTGGAGGAGACCGTTCAGGCGATGTTCCCCGATCGTCGGGTCATCCGGATGGATCAGGACACGACTGCCGGCAGAGGAGCGCATGCGCGGCTCCTGAACGCTTTTCGCAAAAAGGAAGCGGACATTCTGGTCGGCACGCAGATGATCGCGAAAGGTCATGATTTTCCCTCGGTGACCGTCGTCGGTATCATCAGCGCGGACATGCTGATCCGCGCGTCCGATTTCAGAGCGGGCGAGCGAGCCTTCCAGTTGATCACTCAAGCTTCCGGACGAGCGGGCAGGGGAGATAAGCCCGGAAACGTTTATATCCAGACTTATCAACCGGAGGACGAGATCATCAATTATTCGGCGAAATCCGATTATGAGGGCTTTTTCGAAAAGGAGCTTGAGTACCGAAAGCGGCTCGGTTATCCGCCGTTTCTTGCGTTCGGGAACCTGGTGTTGTCCAATCCGGACGAGACATTGGGACGGGAGCAGATCCAGGAGGTGAAGGATTATCTTTTAACTCTTGTTCCCGCGATATCGGACGGATCCGCTCGTGTCTTCGGACCCGGGCCGGCCTTCGTTTACAAACTGCGGGACCGATACCGATTCCAGATCAATATAAAGGCCAGAAACAAAAGCGGATTGGCGGATATTTTCACTCGTATCCAGGAGCGTTTCTCCGATTCCGGTTTCACAATGCACACGGATATCGATCCGTACTGACGGTCCGGTGTTCCATCACCTCGGATGAGATCGATCCGTGGTTTTTAGACGGAGGAGTTCCTCCTCATCGCCGAATTCGGCACGTTTATGGTACAATATATGGACAGAAAGAGGTTGATAGATATGGCATTAAGAGAAATTGTTACCGTCGGGGACGAGGTCCTGCGCAAGCGGGCGCGTGAGGTCGTTAATGTGAATGACAAATTGTGCGTTCTCCTGGACGACATGGCGGAAACCATGAGATACGAGGGCCGCGGGATCGGTTTGGCTGCCCCGCAGGTCGGTATATTGAAGCGCGTGTTTGTCGTGGATGTCGGCGATGAGAACGGGCTGATCGAGTTTATTAATCCGGAAATCATTGAGGCCGAGGGAGAGGTCATCGGTGAGGAAGGGTGTTTGTCCGTTCCCGGACGATCCGGATGTGTTGTACGGCCGGAGCGGATCACCGTTCGGGCGATGGACCGCCACGGGGAGCGTTTTGAGTTGAAGGCCGAAGGCATTCTTGCGGTATGCATATGTCATGAGAACGATCATCTCGACGGGGTTTTATTTATCGATAAGATCGTGGAACAGGAAGAAGAACCAAATTGAACGAGAACGTTATATTTATGGGGACCCCGCAATTCGCTGCCGTTGTACTGGAGAGACTTATCAACTCCGGCTATCGTGTCGTTGCGTGCTTTACCCAACCGGACAAGCCGGTCGGCCGAAAGATGCAACTGACCCCGTCGCCGGTCAAGGTGGCGGCAGAAGCGGCGGGAATTCCGGTTTACCAGCCGAATCGTCTGCGTGACGATGAGGTCATAAAACAAATCAAGGAACTGCGGCCGGATCTGATCATCAC
>JAFGGR010000144.1 GCA_016930475.1 Clostridiales bacterium
ATCGTCCTCGTGGGACATCCTTATTTCTTTTGCGTCACTTCATTTTACAATTCACCCGTCCGGATTTCTGCCCATACGGATGAAAGTGTCGAAGCATTCGCCTTTCCGCGGCAGTATTCTCCTACTCCAGTTCATTATCCAATTCTGTATCCTTGCGATCCTCCGGATGATACGTTGGGATGATTGCGGTGAAGCAGGTCCGCGCGTCTTCTCCCGTCTCGATCTGCTCCCGGAGCCAGTCGAGGTTTTTCCGGATCGTCTCCGGCGGTGGGCTCTGGACCTTGCCGATATAGATGCCGGGAATGCCGGTCTCACCGGGCTGCTCTTCGTCGAGGAAGAGTTCTTCGTAGAGCTTTTCGCCGGGACGGAGGCCGGAGTATTCGATCGCGATATCGATGTCCGGGCGGTGGCCGGAGAGGCGGATCAGGGTGCGCGCGATATCGTCGATGCGGACGGGTTCGCCCATGTCGAGGATAAAGATCTCTCCGCCCTTGGCCGAGATGCCGGCCTGAAGCACGAGGCGCGCGGCCTCGGGGATGGTCATGAAATAGCGGGTGATATTCTTGTCGGTGACCGTGATCGGTCCTCCGGCCTCGATCTGCTTTCTGAACAGCGGAATGACACTGCCGTTTGAGCCGAGCACGTTTCCGAACCGAACCGCCGCGTATCGAGTCTTCCCGAAGGAATTAAAGTATTGAATGACATATTCGGCCATCCGCTTGGATGCGCCCATAACGCTGGTCGGATTGACCGCCTTATCGGTTGAAATGAGGATAAAGCGCTGGGTGTCGTGCTGAAGCGCCGCCCAAGCCGTGTTATACGTTCCGAACACATTATTTTTGACGGCCTCGGCCGGATTATTTTCCATTAAGGGAACATGCTTGTGCGCCGCCGCATGAAAGACGATCTGCGGCTTATACTTTTCGAAAAGCTCGTCCAGGCGATTCTCGTCACGCACCGATCCGATCTCGACGACACAGTCGAGCTTCGGATACAAGCGATCCAGTTCCAGGGACAAATCGTACGCGCTGTTCTCATACACATCAAAAATCACAAGTTTCCCCGGCTCAAAGCGGCCGATCTGCCGGCACAACTCGGATCCGATCGATCCGCCTCCGCCGGTCACCAGAACCGTTCGGCCAAAGAGATATTCGCGGATGCCCGTCTCGTCGAGTTCGCGCTCGCTTCGGGCCAGAAGGTCACCGACGTCGATGTCGCGCATGCTTCCGGGTTCTTTTCGATCCATCAGTTCCTGAAGGCTCGGCATCGTCTTGATCGCGCACGTCGTCTCCGAGCACAGTCGAATGATCTCGCGCCGGTCTTTTTCCTCGACGCGCGGCAGACAAAGGACGATCAGGTCGATCCGGTATTTCTCGGAAAGTCGCGGAATATCTTTGCGGGTCCCCTCGACGGGCACGCCGCGCACCATGCGCCGGAGCTTGCTGACGTCGTCGTCGACCGCGACGACCGGACGCATATGCATCCACGGCTGATCGTTCATCTGACGGATCGCGGCGGAGCCCATCTCGCCGGCACCGACGATCATCGTCCGCCGCCAGTTCTCCTCGCCGACCATCCCGCCCTGAATGCGGCGAAGCAGGCGATACGCGACGCGCGAAAAGCCCGCGAACATGATCACCAGCGCACCGCCGGCATAGTAAACGGAGGCGGGTAGGAGCCATCCGGTCACAAGCGACGCGAGGTATCCGGTTCCGGCCGCGAGAATCGAGGCAAAGCCGACGCGCATCAATTCGTCGATGCCGGCCGTTTTCCAGAGTGTGCGATACAAAGAAAAAACAACAAAAAAGAAAAAGAATACGCCGACCTGCAATAGGATCGCCCGAAAATATTCTTCAATATTATTGGGCGGCAAACCGCCGAAGCGCAAAAGAAGCGAGCACAGAAACGCAAGAAAGAAGCTGACCAGATCAACGACGACTTGCAATGCAATGATCACACTGCTACGAAACAAGCCGGTCTTTCGAAGAAGCGCGTCGGTGCTTCCCAATTGTTCGGATGGAGCCTGAATGCCTTTATTTAACAAGTTTCCTCAGCCTTTCATTCATTCGCAGGGATCATGATGTATCCGCTGTTGCGGCCCGGATGATCTTTCGTAAAGAAGCATACCGCCTCATCCGTTATTGTAATGGTATTCTATGTCATTTCCAAGTATATGCTATACCGCGGAATTCCCCAAATCAAGTGCGCGAAACACACAAAAACGCGCCCTCGCGCAAGAGAACTCCTGACTATTTTGATACCGGCGCGGGCTTCTTGACCCCGGGCGGTACGGGCTTCTCCGAAGTGCCGTGCGTCGGTCTCTTGGGCGGCGCTCCGTGCGGCCTGCCGGGAGTTCGGTTGTTCACCCCGTACCCGTATCCGTATATACTTTCTTTCTTACCCGCATGGTTGAGAACCGCACCGATGACATTCGCGTTGGCGCGCAGGAGCGTCTCGTGCGCCTCCTTGACCGAATCGCGCGAGGTCTTTCCGTTCTTGATGACCAAAACGACACCGTCGGCGTGCGCCGATATGATTTGCGTGTCCGGCACCAGCAGGATCGGCGGGGTATCGAGAATAATGTAGTCAAATTCGGCGGAAAGCTCAGTCAAAAGGCTGTGAAAACGTTCGGAACTCAAGAATCGACTCGGGTTGCTCGGCTTCCTTCCCGCGGTAATGACATACAGATTCGGCACCTTTGCCTTAAAGACAAATTGCCGCCAATCGGCGCCCTGAGAAATGATGTCGCTCAGGCCGCGGGTATTGACGATGCTGAAAAGCTGGTGTGCGGTCGGGTTGCGCATGTCGGCATCCAGGAACAGGGTCTTCTTGTCCGCGGCGGCCATTGCCGCGGCGACATTGACCGCGATCGTCGTCTTGCCCTCGTTCGGAAGCGCCGAGCTGAAAATGATTGTTCGATGCTTCTCCTCGACAAAAGAAAAGTCGATATTCGCCTTGAGTTTTCCGAAAATCGACGCGATCGCCAAATCCACATTCCGCCCCGATCCGACTCTCAGTTTCTCGTTCATGTCCTGTCCGCTCCTTAGTCCTCAATCCTCAATGATCTTCGGGATGCTTCCGAGTACCGGGATTCCCAGCAGATCCGTCACCTGCTCCTCGCTCTTGACCGAGCGATCCATAATCTCGATCATAAAAGCCAGCCCGAATCCGATCATCAGACCGAGTGCCACACCCAACGCGACATTTCGCACCCGGTTCGGAGCGACGGGATTCGTGGGAAGTCTCGCCTCGTCGATGATCTGGACATTGTCCATCTTCATGATTTCTGCGACCTCGCTTTGAAAAATGCGCGTCACCGAATTCGCAATCGCCTGCGCCCTTGCCGGATCACCGTCGCGGACCGCAATATGAATAATCTCGGTATCCTTTGCCGAGGTAACGCTGATCTTGTCGCCGAGCGCACCGGTCGTCAACGGCAACTGAAGCTCGGAAATAACCTGCTCCAGCACACGATCGGTCTTGCAAAGAACACTGTACGAGTTGACCAGTTTTACGTTTAAATTATAATCGTTCACGGTGAGTTGACCCGTACCGGAATCCGCGCTCGTACTGCTGACGATGATCGTCGACTGCGCTTGGTACACATCCTGCTGAATCAAAAACGTATAAAAAAAAGCGGAAATCCCGAAAAGCACCGTCACAACGACGATGACCGGAAACCGCTTGCGAAGCATCCTCAGGATCTGATCAATTCCGATTTCCGTCACCGCATCCGAAAACATATTCCCCCCCGTTGCCTCCACTTTGATAATGTAATGGTACTCAAACCGCCGCGAATCGACAAGCAATTCCTACGATATGCAACATATTAGTTAGTGGATTGTAACACGCCGTCGCTTTCTCCCGGTATCGAATCCGCCATCGATTCGCAAACCCCGATTCCCGCCCGAAAAGCGCAACGCTCCGCAACCGGCCCCGGCTGTCGCAAATCGTACAATTTTAATGTACCACAAAAGAAGTCCCTTTTAGGGTACATTTTCCTGCGATTCGCAAAATAATCGTTAATGATCACCTGAAATCAATGCCTGCACCCGATCGCGAAGCCCCTTTAGAAGCAAGGTCAACACGAACGCGACCGCGATGGCCGCGGCGCCCTGAATCACATTGGGAATCACCTGCGCGGCGGCGCCCTCCAGTCCGTACAGCGGCCACTCGTAGAGAAAGTAGCCCCCGACCATGATCAACTCCGCGGCGACGAATGCGACTGCTTTTCGAAAAACCGAAACCGGAGTCTTCCGCAGAACCCATCCGGCGACTCCGCCGAGAAGCCCTTTGATCAGAAATGTCGCCGGAATATAGATCGTATAGCCGAGCGCCAGATCCGTAAGTGCCGAACCGATTGCCGCGGGCAAGGCAACGATCGGCCCGATAAGATACGCGCACAAAAGAATCATTCCGTCGCCCATATTCAAATATCCGGTGCCGACCGGGACCGATATCATCGTCGCGGCAAAAACCAACGCCGCCGTCACGCCCGACAACGCGATGACCGAGATATAGCGATGCCGCTTTCGCCGATCGTTCGAATTCATTTGCTCACTCATATTCTTTCCTCCCGTTTTGGTAACGATGCTTGTCATTGTATCGCCGGTTTGATACCATTGGAAGTGCCAGATTGCACATTATTGATAGTATCAGTTTGTTTCACGCCGGGATGTGCCGCGTCCGCAATTCTTACTATCTTCCCGACTCGCAAGAACGAAAATCGATATTAAGTCGGGCGTTGCCGGGTTCACGTTGCGTCCTCCCGAACCACAAGCAATCGATCTTCCATTATTCTACAGTGAGGTGCCGATGTATATCCCTGTTCTTTCCGATACCGACGAGCCCCTTTACATTCGACTGTACCGCACCGTTCGCGCGGACTGCTTTTCCGGCGTTCTGCGGTCCGGCGACCGATTGCCGTCGCGCCGAAAACTGGCGCGAGAACTTCGAATCAGCGTAAACACCGTCGACAGCGCGTATCAACAGCTCGTCTCCGAGGGATATATCGAATCGCTTCCGCGGAGCGGTTACGTCGTGCGGGCATTATTCGCCGCCGGAGCGCAAGAACTTCAGACGGATGCGGACCTCCCGTTTTTCGATCCGATCGGATCTGCGGCGGAGCCGGAATCCGTTGAGGACAACGATGATTCGCGGCACATCGACTTCTCGCCGAACGGAGTCGACTTGTCGGCGCTTCCCGTCGGCGACCTGAAAAAAATGACGCGAGAAGTATTTTCGATGAATGCACGAACGGTATTCGGCGTGTGCGAAGCCGAGGGACACCGGACGCTCCGGACGGCCCTTTGTCGGTATCTGGCGGGTTCGCGCGGCATCCTCTGCACACCCGACCGAATCATTGTCGGAGCCGGTACCGACTACATCCTGCAATTCCTCGTCCGTCTCCTCCGGCTGTCGGGTCACGTGTCGGGAATTGCAACCGAGAACCCGGTCTATAACAAGGCCTTTCAGATTTTTTCGAGCCTCGGCGAAACCGTCGTGCCTCTGCCTCTCGACGAACAGGGGTTGAATCCCGAAGCTCTGCGCGGGGCCGGAGCCAACGTCGCGTACGTGACCCCGTCACATCAATTTCCGCTCGGCGTCGTGATGCCGGCCGGGCGACGCGCGGAACTTTTGGCGTGGGCGGCCCGGTCGCCGGACCGCTATATCATCGAAGACGACTACGACAGCGAATTTCGTTACTCCGGGCGACCGATCCCGTCATTGTTTTCGATGAGCACCGGAGAGAAAGTCATTTATCTCGGCAGTTTTTCGAAGTCGATCGCGCCCTCGGTGCGCGTCAGCTACCTGGTTCTTCCGCGCGCTCTGGCGGAACGAAGTCGGCGTGCGATGTCATTTTTGAACACGACGGTCTCGGTGCCCGATCAACTGGTGCTTGCCCGGTTTATCGAGACGGGGCTTTTCGAGCGGCATATCAATCGGATGCGCACATTGTATCGTAAGAAAAAAGACGTGCTCGTCCGAGAGCTTTCGCAGTTTGGCGATATCCTGAAGATATCGGGAACCGACGCCGGATTGCATTTGATTTGCACTCTGCTTCATGCCCCGGGTGAAAAGAAAATGGTCGAAACGGCCGCCGACCGAGGCGTTGCAGTGTATGGAATTTCTGATTATTTCATGGAACGGGGCGATGAGTCGACCGAAATCCCGTCCCCCGATTTAGCCGTTCCCGAATCAACCGTTCTCATCGGCTACGGAGGCTTGGACGTCGATTCGATCGTACGGGGCTGTCGGTTGTTGCTCGATGCGTGGAGTAATCCGAATTAAATCGTCCAAACAGACGCTTTGACATGGTTCCCATTTATCGGAAACCCTTATCGTCAGACCGTAACAGCGCTTACCGACATTACGGTCGTGACCGCCTGGCATCAAGCGGCCAAAAACGTTCGCATTCTTCCCGCATATAGCATTTTATACGACAACAACGGCGGCAGCGGCGGCACGCTTGAGGATCCCCTAACGCATATATAAGGAATGAAACGGTTTCCGTACTTGAAAACACGTTTACTTGCGACGGCTTTGTATTCGATTCGTGGAATACCGTTGCCGACGGCGCCCTCCGATCCGACACGAAGCGGTTTCAGTTTTATCGGATGGGACACTGAGTTTGCAACCGTCACTTCCGATTTAACCGTGACGGCTTTGTACGAGGCAGAGTACTCACCGACTGCGACACCGACCCCGTCCCCCGGAGGTGTGCCACGAACCGGCGAGACCGGTTCTGCGAATGAAGCGCCCTGGCTTCTTTTGGCCGGCGGTGTGGCGTCAGCTGTTATCGCGCTCGTTCTGAGGAAAAGAAACGTACTCGAAGGGTGATTTTTAAGGCCGAGTACGGGGGAAGGGCCGCCGCGGGGCGGCTTTTTTCGAGCAGAATACGCGCGGGGCGGCCCTTTTCGAGCAGAATACGCGCGGGGCGGCTTCTGCCCTGCCCTGCGCCGCAAATTGCTCTCGATTTCTAGCAGAATACGCGCGGGGCGTCCCTTTTCGAGCGTGTTTCGGGACACGAAGCTGTATCGAACGCGTAAGCAAGCGCAAATTACGTATAAAACTACCCGAATAGCGACATCTTATACGTAATTTTCCGCGAAAAGCAGAAGCGTAGCGGGAGCGCGAGGCGCCCGTATACCGACTAAATAGACTGAACTGCCTCGTTTAGTCGGTAATCATTGATCAATAAAGAGGTCGCGAGGCGCCCGTATACCGACTAAATAGACCGAACTGCTTCATTTAGTCGGTAATCATTGATAAATAACGGGGGCGCGAGGCGCCCGTATACCGACTAAACCACTGAACTGCCTCGTTTAGTCGGTATCATTGATCAATAACGGGAGCGCGAGGCGCCCG
>JAFGGR010000145.1 GCA_016930475.1 Clostridiales bacterium
AATTTATCCGAGAGCACCCGGATATCCTCGTCCGCATCCGAAAAGGGCTTGGCGAACACCGGTCCGTCCAACCCATCGCGTCGGCGCCGCGATCCCGAAAACAAAGCCATCTCTCCTCCTGTCAGGCGTACATGCGTCCGGGCGTCGAATATTCCTTCGGACGAATGAGCGTCACCGCTGATATAGTGGTCATGAAAGAAAAAGATGTCCCGAGCGACTTTTGTCGCTCGCGGCACCCTTTCATTATATCATTTCACGCAATTGTCATCGATTCAAGCTGTAATACGCTCAAACAATTTTTTACCTGATGTGGTCAGGATCAGAAACTCTACGGCAAAAATCAAGAGATAAAGCCCCGTGATTGCATATGCCGTGACAGCGATCCCGGTGAATCTGCTGAATACAAGCAAATACAGAATAGGTGTCAGTGCGACCATTCCGAATCCCAGAAACACCGTTAACAGGACAGCAAGGCTTTGTTTGACAATCTCCGCTTCCGTCCGCCATTCCATCTTCGGAAGAAGGATATTAATGATCAGGCCGGCTCCGGAAACCGCCATGTTCAGAGAGGCAGGAACCAGTGCCAAGCCGATGGTTTCGACCGGCCCCAGACCGAGCCGAAGGGCGACGGCGATCGAGCAGATCAGTTGGATCGGAACGAAGAGCAATATGCTCATCGCAAGTTTTGCCGTGAGAATATCCCCGGAACGGATCGGAAGCGATCGCAGGATCCAAAACTTCTTCCCCTCAAAGGAAATCGTTGCCGGTGTCGTGATCGTCATCGCCGCCATGAAGCCAAACGCGATCGTGATCACCCCGGCAAGCTCCATCACACTCATCTGAAGCGGCAAGTCCCCGTCCGCGGCAAAAAACGACATGATCTTATCCGGACCCAACACCAGAATCGCGATGGAACCCGCTACCAACATCACCGTTCCGAACGCCGTGTTAAAAACGTACAGAGGGCTGGAAAAGTACTTCTTGACTTCAAGGATCAACAGTGTACTGCCGAGCGGCCTCACCCGAAACGAGAGATGGCGATTTTTGCTCTTTCTCTGATATGTGCCCCGACCGTAACGGGAGGCAAACAGCACGATCGCAATCGCAAACGGCGCGAAAATCGCGGCGAGGGTTCCCAGAAAATTCACCCAACCGCCATCGGTCACAAAATACGTCACATGCTTGATGGGCAGGACCTTTTCGATGATAAGAGTCGTTCGTTCCGACCCCATCTCGGCCGCCTTCAGAAATACCGTGTTCATCTGCATGTTTAAAATGATGTACCCCATGAGAATGACCATTGTGACGCCGATCAATATCAGGCTTCCGCCCGGAACACGCTCGCGGATAAAGGAGAACAGGTACCCGAAGAGCATGGATATGGTCAGCGACAGAACCGGGATGAGGACGACCAGAAGGATTCCACGCAGTAAGCCGAAGACAGTCAAGCCTCCAAACGAAAAGGTGGCGATCATCGTCGGCAAAAGCATGATGATCAGAAGCGGTGCGTCGAACAGATACTGGGTCATGATTTTCGACAAGACCACCGTGCTCTTTCGAAGCGGCATCGACAATAAAAGATCGGCGTCCTTTGAAGTCGGGGCGGTCGTCGCCCGCATCAGTCCGAACAGCATACTGATCGCAAGGGCCGTTGTGAGTCCCATAAAAATGGCATATTGAGGCAAATTATAGACTACGACCAGTTGATAGGCCGTAGCGACCGCCTGCATCGACATCGATCCGCCGAAAAAGAGCAGAAAAAACAAGATCATGAAGGCGGCACCGACATAGCGGCCTTTCTTCTTTTTCTGAAGTGCTCCGATAAAAATCAGGAAATTTACGCGAACCAGCGACCATAACCCTCTCATTTGTCTTCCCTCTTCTCTTCAGTCAACTCGAGGAAAACCTCTTCCAACGACTGATTCCCCTTGACCGATTGAGTATCTCCGCTGGCGATCAGCTCACCGTTCTTGATGATCGCGATCTTGTTGCAGAGTTTCTCCGCCACTTCCAACACATGTGTCGAAAAGTAGATCGCGTTGCCCTGATCACAAAACTCCTTCATGACCGTCTTCACGGAGAAGGCGGCGCGCGGATCCAATCCCACAAACGGCTCGTCCAGGATCAGGAGTTTCGGCTCGTGCACAAACGCCGCGATAAACGAGAGTTTCTGTTTCATGCCGTGCGAAAAAGAAGCGATCTGATTGTTTAAGTCCCCCGCGATCTCGAGCATCCTCGCGTACTTTTCGATCCTCTGCGACCGATCTTCTTTGGAAACCTTATAGATATCCGCGACAAAGTTCAGATACTGCATGCCCGTAATGCTGTCATACAGCTCCGGAGTATCCGGGATATACGCGATCATGGATTTACATAGGAGAGGCTCCGCAGTAACGGAATGGCCGTCGATCGTAATATTCCCGCTGTCAAACGGCAGGAGTCCGACTACGGACTTGATCGTCGTGGTTTTACCCGCGCCGTTGTGACCGATGAAGCCGTACAAGTCGCCGTTCTCCACCGTCAGGCTGAGGTTCTTCACCGCTGTTTTGCCCCCCGGATAGGTCTTGGTCAAATTTTGAATCTGAAGCATGTTGATTACCCTCTCTCCGTATGATTTAAAATGATGCGATCACACACATTTGAATTTCGTTTAGCACACCGCTATATTATACTTCCGCTTTCTACTTATCGCAAAGCCTCCGCGACAATTTCCGAACGATCCCGGATGAACTCCGACAATCGGGGACCTGCGTTTTCCGTCAGTCGCTCGTCGAAAAACTCCCCGCAAAGTCCGGTCACGATAGAAAGGCCCCGACGTTCGTCGATCGAACCGGTCATTCCCATACTCTTCACAAGCGGCGAAAAGATCGCGAGATCCGAGAAATTATAGTGCTTCGTCCCGCTGATTCGCAGAAATAAGTTCCCTTCGGCAAGCACGTTTTTCAGAAAGTCCATACAATCGACCATCCGTCCCATCTGCTCATCGTACTCGATCCGATCGACGCCCTCTTCCTCTAATACCTTCCTTTTCTCCTCGCTCAATTCGTCATAGGAAATCAACTTGCTCTCCGCATCCCTAATCGCGGCGGCGTAATCATCCGAGGTCAAGAGCATAAAGCTTTTCGACTCGAAAGAAAGAGATGGGTCGACTCCGTACACAGAACCGTCCAGGTTGATCGCCGCCTTGATCCTCTCGTCCGCGAAAAGCGCCGTGTACGCCGCCCCTCCTCCGAAGGAATGACCGAGGGCACCGATCCGAGCAGTATCGATCCGGTTCCGGAACGCGTCGGTATAAACGCCTTGATTCATCGCCTCCATTTGCGTGACGACAAATCGGATGTCCTCCGACCAGATTGCCTCCAATTCGGCGAGTTCGGCGTCGGAATAATTTTCGACATCGGTTTGAAAGTTCGTCACACGCCCGTCCGAAAAGGTCGTGCTGATCGTACTGTATGTATGGTCGATCGAGGCGACGATGTAGCCTCTGCTCACGAGCTCGACGATGATCGAGGCATAAAATCCGCTCGATACGCCCAGTCCGTGGGAAAAAACGAGAAGCGGGTAAGTCTCAGAGTCGTCGGACAGAGGCGCGTCCGCAACCACACCGCTCTTGACAAGGCTCAGGTAACCTACCAAGAATCCGTGGACACCGACGCCGTCCCGGATCGCCGCGCCGAGTGCTTGGGTATCGACGACATAAGGCGCGGGCTTCGCACCCTTCTCCTTTTGAGCCGGATACCAAACGGTGATCATCAGCTCACGGAAATCGCCTTCTTCCTCGGTGTAGATCTCAGATCTCGAGGTGTCCTCCATCAGAAAAGACATCGAGCCGATCGGAAATGAGCCCGTCGGTTCGGGAAGCCGCGGGACCGGAAGGGCGAGCGGCGGGATCACCGACAACACGACCAGGAGCACGGCGATCACGGTCAGAAAACCCTTGAGCACCTTGTTTATCCGGATCTCCTTCCCGTGAATATTCGCCCAAAGTACGTACTCCAAAAGAATCAGGGCAAAAAAATAGATGATCCCCATCTGCCACCGCGGCTTTTCGACGATCAGATGCGCGGCCAAAAGAACGGTGTTCATAACCACCGGAAAAATGAAAGGCTTGCCTTTGTTCTTGAAAAGCAACAACCATAAACTCAGTATGACAGTCAGTATCATTACGGTCAGTTCCAAATATCTCATGTCTTTTCCTCCGGTGTTTCTGAAAGGATCCGAATGATTGTCGCTCGATCGAATCCATAACTCTTCATTTTTCGAATATATTTCTCGGTAATATCTCTGCTCAACTCTTCCCGGATCACGCGGATGATCCCCTCATCCTCCGTAATGTAGTTTCCGGAGCCTCTCTCCCCTTTGATGATGCCCTCTTCCTCAAGCGCCCGGTATGCCTTCTGGACCGTGTTGGGATTGATCCCGAGCTCGCTTGCCATCTCTCGCACCGCAGAGAGTCTTCCTCCGGGCTTCGCCGCGCCGGTGATGATCAACACCTTCACATACTCCATGATTTGCAGGTAGATGGGTATGTGTTCATCAAATTCCATTTTTGTCCTCCGGTCGGCCTCCTCATCGGACGTCGGGATGAAAAGTCGTTCATTCTTCCCCGGGTAAGGGTCTGCAAGTGTATTATCAGCCTCATACACATTGTATTACCCAGACAATACACTTTTCGGGAATCCTTGTCAAGCCCGTTCGAACTTCAAACGCGATATGAATCGTTACGTTTCCCTCCTTGATTTGCTCTTTTTCGCGCGGGTACGACTTGTAAAAGATCTGCGTGCGTGTGATAATACTACAGGACTCTTTCAAAGGGTTGTATTTCCGCGCCTTTCGCGCTTCCGGAGGATATATGGCATCGGATCAGATCAACAGAATTCTCGAGGCCGAGCAAAAAGCCGCCCAGATCGAGAAGGACACCCGTATTCAAGCGGACGGCATCATCGAGCGTGCTCGGGATCAAGCGATCACGGACCGCGAGAACACCTTGCGCGAAACCGCGGATAAGGTGCGACAGCTTCGTGCCGATTTTCTCGCAAGTGACGAGAAAACCCTCTCTTCCGTGAGAGAACGCGCGGAAGAAAGCGCGAAAGCGTTACGCGCAAAAGCGACTCCGAACATGGATTCGGTCGTCGCGTTGACCGTTGATTTTATTGTCGGAAAGGGATAGATAGTATGGCGATCGTGCCGATGAAGCACATTGAGATCGTTGCGATGCAACGTGACGCCAAGAAGGTGGTCGAACTGCTTCAACGCGAAGGTGTTGTTGATTTGACCGAACCCGAGAATGAACCCGATCCCGATTCCGGCTTATCGATGATCCCGACCTCGGCGAGTTTATCGCAACTCGAAAAGAACCTCGACATGGTTCGATCCGCCATGGCCGCCATTCAAGAGTACGCGCACATTAAAAACTCAATGCTGGCAGGTCTTTCCGGTCGCAAAGAGTTGAATCTCGACGAGTTCGCCGCCAAGGCGGATGATGTTGAGAAGTCATTGAAAGTGGCGTACGAAATTGACGGACTGATCCGCACGATCGACACCGAGACTCCCGCGATCATGCACGTGACCCATCAACTGGACCACGTCCTACCCTGGAAAGATCTGGATATTCCCATGATGTACGAAGGAACCGCGCGCGTCGCTTGCCTGATCGGATCGATCCAGGGACCTCACACCGAATTGACCCTTCACAACGCCCTGTTGACGGCTTTTGAGGCAAGCGTTCCGGCCGATGCCGATTCGACTGTTTCCTTTCCGGATTACGAGGTCGAAATTGTATCGGTATCTAAGGAACTGACGTGTTTATGTGTGATTTGTCATCGGAATGATAAGGCGACCGTTGAAGAGACCTTACGCAAGATCGGTTTCACGATTCCCTCCGACCCGACGCGGCATCCTCCGGCTCACCGGATCGCACGTCTGCAAAAGCGGATCGCGGAAGCCGAGAAGACGGTTGCCGAAGCCAAAGAGAAAATAGCCGCGCACGAACCGGATCTTCCCGGGCTTGAATTTCTATCCGATTATCTGCTCATGAGACACGACAAGTACGAGGTGCTCGGCCGATTGTTTTTTTCAAGCAAGACCGTCGTCATGGACGGATTTATGCCGGCGAAGTCCTCGGAACGCCTCATTTCCAGACTCGAAAAGAAATATACAGTCGCCGTCGAACTGCGCGACCCCCTGGAAGACGAGGAAGTGCCCGGCGAATTTGACAATAACGCTTTTGTCTCTCCGGTCGAGGATATCGTCCAATCCTATAGTCCGCCGACGACCCGGGACATCGACCCGAATCCGGTAATGAGCTTTTTCTATTATCTTTTTTTCGGAATGATGCTTTCGGATGCCGGATATGGCTTGATTATGGTGGTCGGCACTCTATTTGTGGTCCTCCGGCTCAAACCCGAAGGCGCGACGCGAAAGAATATGTTCAAATTCATGTTCTGCGGGATCTCGTCGGTGGTTTGGGGGCTGATGTTCGGCAGTTTCTTCGGAAATGTCGTCAACGCGGTCGGCACGGCATTTTTCAATTCGGACGTTTCTCTCGACGCGCTGTGGTTCAATCCGGTCGAAAAGCCGATGGAGATGCTCATCCTGAGCCTGCTTCTTGGATTTATTCACCTGATGGCCGGTCTTGTTCTCAAATTTATCAATATGTGGAAGCACGGCGACCGGCTCGGAGCGATATTCGACGTTGGCTCATGGTGGGTCGTTTTCACGGGACTCGGAATGATGATCATAAATATGGCGATTCCGACCGGACTGCCGCTTGACCGTATCGGACCATGGGTCGCGATCGCGGGCGCCGCGGCGTTAGTCTTGACGCAGGGAAGATCCAGTCCGAGCATTCCGGGCAAGATCTTGGGAGGCCTCGGTAGCCTTTATGGCATCTCGGGATATTTCAGCGACACGCTCTCCTATTCCCGATTAATGGCCCTCGGCCTCGTGACCGGAATCGTCGGTCAGGTCTTCAATACGATCGGAACCGTCATCGGCTCCGGATTTGTCCGCGTTCTGGTCTTTATTCCGGTCTTCCTGTTCGGACATGCGGTGAACTTAGGTATCAGCGCCCTCGGCGCTTATGTACATACCAACCGACTCCAATACGTCGAATTTTTCAGCAAGTTCTATGAAGGCGGCGGGAAAGCATTTGCGCCGTTTTCGACCCGAACCAAGCACTTCAAATTCAAGGAGGAAAAGTAAATGGATTATTTAGGAATTATTTTCGCGGTGATCGGAGCCGCACTTTCGGTCACGCTGGCCAGCATCGGTTCGTCTAAGGGCGTCGGAATGGTCGGCGAGGCCTCAACCCCGGTCCTGATCGATGATCCGAGCAAGTTTTCAAGGCTCCTGATTCTCCAACTGCTTCCCGGAACACAGGGTCTGTACGGACTGGTCGTTACTGTTCTGGTCATGTTGAACATCGGTCTTCTGGGCGGAAGCGCTGCCCCGCTCGATTTCAAAACCGGTCTTCTGTACTTGTTCGCTTGTCTGCCGGTCGCGTTCGGAGGAATGGCCTCCGCGATCCTTCAGGGTCGTGTTGCCGTCACCGGCGTGACGGTCGTCGCCAAGAAGTACTCCGATTCGACCAAGGCGATCATTTCCGCCACGCTGGTCGAATTCTACGCGTTACTTTGCTTCATTACCTCACTTCTGATGGTCATGAACATTCCCGCCATCACCGGCGCCGCTTAATCAAAACGAACGGAGATAACTATGTCGGGGCTTGACAATATTTTGACTCAAATCATCAACGATGCCCAAACAGTAGCTTCGGCGCGCATTTCGCGAACCGAAGAAGAAGCGCGGGCGATCCTTTTTCGCAAACGGGAAGAAGCCGCTCAAGAGGCGTTGGGACTGCTCGCCGCGGAGAAGGCCGCCCTGGATCTCCTCGCGGAGAAGAGCCGATCCTCCGCGGAGTCCGAGTCCAAGAAACGCCTCTTGGAGGAGCGGGTCTCGCTCATCGACGAGGTGCTTGCGCAAGCGCGTACCCGGGCGGTATCTCTGTCTCCGTCGGAGAACGAGCAAATGATCGAACGTTTCGTCCGATCCCATGCCTCCGAACTGACGGATGATTGTGAACTGATCCTGAACGCTCGCGATCTCTCCTCGCTTTCGGAAGATTTTTCAAAGCGTATTGCACGCATATCCGCCGGGATCCGGATCTCGGATCGGCCGGGTGAGTTTGAAGCGGGCTGTGTTCTACGCTGTGGACCGATCGAGTATAACGGCACCGTGGACGCCGTCATTTACGAGCGTCTCGACGAAATCCGCGACTTGATCAATCGCCATTTATTCTCTTAATCATGTTCCGGCGTCAGTCGGACGGAACGGAAGGTTTAAGCAATTGGTTCGAAAGTCAGACGAAACCCGATACGCATACGCGGTGACCGCCGTACGTGTGCGACAGATGAAATCGCTCGAGCAATCCGATCTGGATCGGATGGTCGCCGCGCCTTCATTTGCCTCCGCGTTGGCCGTTCTCGAAGCCAAGGGTTGGCCTATTCCGGACGGCATTGCGGACACGAATGCGATTCTTGCGCGCGAACTCCTGAACGCCTGGAACTATTTGGTCGAAGTCTCGCCGGACCCGTCGCTTTTCCATCCGTTCATACTGAAAAATGACTTTCACAATCTGAAAGCCGGAATAAAATCCGTCCTCAGCGACTATGAGGCGGATACATATTTTGTTTATCCGTGTTCACTCTCCGCTGAAACACTCAAGAAAGCGATCGACGACAAACAATTCGGTCTTCTTCCCGAGCCTTTTTCCTCGCTCGGAGCGGAAATGTACGACATCCTCGTGCATACCGGAGACGGACAGTTATCGGACATCCTCGCCGACCGCATTGCGTTGGACGAGACCCTCACGTGTGCCAGGCGCACGGAGGATCCGCTGATCATCGAGCTGACGGAGTTCTTCTGCGCGGTCACTCACATCAAGACCGCTTTTCGAGCGGCACGGATCGGTAAAAGCTCCGAATTTATCGACCGGGCGATCGGCACCTGCGACACCTTGAATCGCGCCGAGATGATCGAATGCACCTCGGAGGGAGTCCGCCCGCTTCTGGATTATCTGGAAACGACCGAATACCGGGATGGAGCTCTGATTTTGTCCTCTTCGGCTTCCGAGTTCGAGCGTTGGTGTGACGATAAGACAATGACCATGCTGGAAAATGTACGATATATCGCCTTGGGCACGGCGCCTTTGGTCGCCTTTTGGTTGGGAAAAGAAGCGGAGATCCGGAACGTCCGGATCGTCTTGGCCGCAAAACAGGCCGGATTGACCCCCACGGAGATCCGCGCCCGCTTAAGGAGGCTCTATGTATAAGATCGCGGCGATGGGAGACCGGGACAGCATATACGGATTCGCTTCTTTGGGCATACATATTTTCCCGGAGGACCGGATGGAAAGCCCCGCGGCGACGCT
>JAFGGR010000146.1 GCA_016930475.1 Clostridiales bacterium
AGGGGCCGAGACGATCCGAACCTGTGCCGCTTCCCTGGCCGGACAGCGCGGACGCCAGGGACTCGGCGTAGCCGCGAAGCTTTTCGCGATGCACGGAAACGGTATAGTTACGGAACAAGAGGAGGAAAACGGCGCCGACGATGATCGCGAAAACCAGGAGCGCAACAATAAAGTAGAGGCTCAACCTCCGGGCGATTTTACTCTTCGGCATCTTCTTGCACCTCGAATTTATAGCCTACGCCCCAGATGGTCTTAATGCTCCACGAGGGGTGCTCGTACTCGTCGAGCTTGGCGCGCAATCGCTTGATGTGGCTGTCGACCGTCCGGTTGTCGCCGAAGTAGTCGTAGCCCCACAGCGTGTTCAATAAATTTTCTCTCGAAAAAACTTTGTTCTTCGTTGCCGCGAGCGTCCAGAGGATCTCGATCTCTTTCTTGGTCAGCGGCACGGCATGATCGTTGATCTTTGCCGAATAGTCGTCCAGATTTACGGTCAGGTCCTCGAAAACAAACACTTGCGCCTGCGCCGTCTCGCGCTCGATCCGGCGCATGATCGCCTTGATGCGCGCCATGACCTCGCCGGGCGAAAAGGGCTTGACGATATAGTCGTCCGCCCCGATCTCCAGCCCCATGATCTTCTCGAAATCTTCACCGCGCGCGGTGATCATGATAATGGGAACATTGCTTTCCTTGCGGATCTCCCGGCACACCGAGAAACCGTCCTTAAGGGGCATCATCACGTCCAGAAGGACGACATCCGGCTTTTCGCGCGCGAAAAGCCGCTGGGCCTCCTCACCGTCGTGCGCGATGACGGTCCGGTAACCTTCCTTCCTGGCGTACTCTTCCAGAATCGATGTGATTTGCGTATTGTCGTCGGCAATGAGTAGCTTCATTGGATTTATCCTTTTCCGGCGTCTTGAGCCGTCTCACGTAGTGAAAATGTGTCGAGGGCGGAAGTGTTCCGGGGAGGCACGGCAAGCGTTGTTCTTATATTATAACTGCAGGGAGGCGAAAAGAGTTCATTTTCGCTATATCTCATCTGCCAATAGGAAATCCCGAATATTGATGTTCCGAATTCCGTGCCGTCCTCGATCCACTTCATCCATCGAAATGACATACTTGGGGTAACGATCCGGAATCGTCTCGAGTGCCGATAATTCTCTCTACCTTCTTGACACAAGAATACATCGTCTATACCGAAAACTCAGCCCTAAATTTGCATTTCTTTTCGATATAGCGAAAGCAATCGCTATTTTTGCCAGTTCATTTCGATGTAACGAAAACTTTTGATGTCTCGAATACACAGGGTTGAATGATTCCTCATTTTCTAGTATTTTTTATGTTACTACACCTGCCCATCTATGGGACACCTCGGTAAGATGATTTGATAATAAGGGAGAAATATTATGAAATGCAAACAATGTGGCTATCTTTTAGCTGAAAACGAGACGGTTTGCCCTGCTTGCGGCGACATAGCAATCGGCGCCCCCTTGCCCGAAGCTCAAACAACACCCATCGTATCCTCAACAAATCCGCTTTCCGAGAATCTGCCCGAACGCCAAACCGATCCATCTTATCCGAGTTCCAATACAAAAAAAGGCAACCCCCTTCTTAAATCGATGATTTTCGGAGTCGTTGGGATGGTAATCGGTGCAACGGTGCTTTTCGCCATTTTATTAAATAGCGGAATATTCGATACCGGCGCCTCACAGATTGAGGGAAAAGGTTATGACACACCGGAAGAGGCGGCTGAAGCCTACCTCATTGCACTTCGCGATCAAGATATGAATGCTATGATCTCCACCTTTGCCATCGAGAGTTATGTCGAAAATTATGACTTCAATGCCATGGTTGAGCGACTTCAAGCTTATACGCCAAATATGGAGCTTCCTTTCCCCAATTCAACACCCCACACTAAAGAACTAAATCTCGAATCTCGTCGCAAAATCGTCACTCAAAGCATCACGATTCAGTATTTTTTTTATAACTACTTGATTGATGACAGTGGGTATGGAACAACGTTGACTTTGAATGATTATCCGGATCTGGTCGATGATATGGAGAAAGCATCCAAAGACTATTTCTTCGAAGATCTGGAAATTACGGGCTCCATGGATCCTGAGGATCTTTCTGATCTGTACGAAGGTGAACGGAATCAAGAAAATATAGCTAAACAGGTAAAGCCTTATGGGGTGAAAAGAGATGAGGTCGCTAACGTCGTCATTACTTTTGAGCTTGATGGCGATGAATATATCTTCTGCCCGCAACTCATCGAATATAACGGCCGGTGGTACATCCAAACGTTTCAAGGTAATCTTTCAAATCTGATTGGTCTCGGATACTATGCAGGAGCGATCACACCCTACCCCCTTATTGTCAGTCCGGGCGTGTAATAGTAGGCCGAACCGGTCGGGACAGTGGTCAAGTAGACTCCCCCAAAACAAGACCTTTTTGCATCGAGAGAAGGTGCTTATTCCGGCCACAACAAAAATGATCCGGTAAGCACTGCCTCCCGCCAAATAATCGGTCTTCGAGTAATCAATCGCCCGATCCGCTCCTAGGCCGCGCACGAACTGCTGAGTATTTGGTCCGCGGACATCCGTGACTTGAGTCCCGAAATGTTTTGCGATCGGAGCCGCAAAAACGCTGATTCCGCCCGAGGCACCGATGATCTGGACATGATCGCCCTTTCTTGACCGATTGAGAGAGTGTTACTTGTTAAATCCCTTGACCATGAGCCAAATCGCCAGGACAACTTCATTTGCTGCGATCGGCACAAGCATTGCATCGAGGATCATGTGTTCAATGCCGGCAAGCCGCAGCGCTGTGACCAGAAGCAGTATGACGGATGCGGCCAGCCCCCACATCGATAGGACTCCCGGAACGAGTCGGGTGCGGTAGAGTAAGAGATAGAAAAGCAAGGCGCCCGCGATAAAAAAGTAGATGTGAAAGTTCGCGTAAATCAAGCTGCGATAGTCTTTTGTTGACTCGGATAGGATGCATATGCCCCCGGCGATTATCAGAGCGCCTTCAACCAGCTTACTGATCAGATAAGCGCCATTCAGGACTTTGTTCCCGGTCGAATCATTTACCGTACCTCTCCGATCCATACGAAAAAGCGGAAACATGAGTACTGCGATTCCGATGACCGCAAGTCCGCTGATGATATCTGCGGCAGATCCGAGCGGGATATTCCCGGTCGCATCATAGAGGAGCATGGTGTAGGCAAGCAGGATCAGGACTCCGACTGACGCTGCGCGGAATCGCCGGGTAGGGCGATTTGTGGTTTCGGGTGTTGAGATAGATGTGTTTTTCATAGTGCTCCTCCTTGTTTTTCTGAGCGAAAAGCGATTTGAACCAAACCCTTCGAAAAAGAGCCTCAAAATAGACGTGACGGGTTAACTCTTACGGGATTACATTGACGACGACTTTACCGCCGGCGTGCCCGGCTTTCACGTAATCAAAAGCTTCAGCAGCCTCCGGGAGTGAGTAGCGTCGGTCGATGACCGGCCGGATCCGGCCTTCCTCGACGAGCTTCATGACGAACGCAAGGTCCTCGGTGCTCTGCTTAGTAAAAAGCATACGCATTTTCCTTTTTCCAATGGAAAGAAGCGGGCTGAGGAAGAGAACCCTTATGAATTGGGAGATTGCACCGCCGATACCAACCCAAATACCGTCCGGCACCAGGAGCTTTCTGTATGTGAAAAGCGAGTAGTTTCCGTTGATTGCGAGGATAATGTCGAATTTTTCTGGAAGTGACCTCAGCTTGGTTCGGGTATAATCGATGACATCATCCGCTCCGAGGGCAGTTACGGTTTCGGTGTTTCTCGGACTGCAAACGGCGGTCACGTGTGCGCCGAAGTATTTGGCCAGCTGAAGCGCGAACAGTCCCACGCCTCCGGAAGCACCGACAAGCAGGACGCGGTGCCCGGGCTTGATTCCACCTATGTCACGAAGGCCTTGAAGTGCAGTGAGCGAGGCCATCGGAATGGCGGCCGCGTTTTCGAAGGATACCGAGTCAGGCTTTGAGGCTAAGATGTTCTCCGAAGCCGTGACGTATTCCGCAAGCCCTCCGAAATTTGAGATGGAAAGGTCGCCGAAGACCGCGTCGCCGACCCGGAACTTCTTCGCATCCGGTCCGACCGCCTCGACGAGACCTGCGATATCGGCGCCGAAGATGCCGCTTTTCGGGCCGATGCCCATCTGCATGGAGCGATAGTCGGCAGCGTTCAGTGATACCGAATGAATCTTGACAAGGACCTGGTCGGCGGTTGGGACCGGCTTTTCAATATCGGTGAGCCGCATGGCGGGCGGGGCGTTTCTTTTCGAGTAGACCATTGCCTTCATATCTTTACTCCTTTATTATCTTGTACTCAAAGACTTCGCCGATAGAGCGCTCGAACGCATCCGCGATCCGGAACGCGAGATCCAGGGAGGGGGAGTACTTTCCGGCTTCGATGGCGATGATCGTCTGACGGGAGGCACCGATCTTCTCAGCCAATTGCTGTTGTGTCATCTCGCCTGCGAAGAATCGGAGCGTACGGATGTTGTTTGTAATCTCATAGTTCTTCTTACCCATGCGTGACACCCCTTCGGTAGAAGTATAGCTGGCTGATTCCATCCAGAAGAGATCCCGCACAGAAAGAGATGAACATGATATTCATCATGACGGCGAGCGGGAAGCCCAACCGGGCGTAAATCAACGCGGCGACCAACCCGAATCCGGCAACGATATAGCCGATTCGCATGGATTTAAGCTCGACGAGCTTGTTCATCTCATCCTCGACCATCTCGACGGCGATCTTTCTTTCAATTTGCTTGTTATCGCTTTTACCGGTCTGTACTTGCTCCCGGACGGTAATCGACACCGAAAGGAGAATGTGAAAGATAATTTGAATCACGATACTCGCGGCGATGCCGATAACGATAAACAGAAGCATCGACCCGGCCCAGAACTTGAGATCGTCCGACGCAGCCTCACCGGCCTTCACTTTCCCGTTAACGTAAATACAGTAGGCGACCAGAACCGCGATTCCTGCAAGAGTGGATACGATGGCTTTTTTCTCCGGATAAGACATAATCATCACTCCTTAAGTGTTAGTTATTATATCCACAATGTAACACGGGAATTACATGATGTCAAGTATAACGCACATGTCGGAGTAAATTATTTTTCGCATAATAAATGCCGCCCGTTCCGGCGGCATTCCATACTCATTCGCGAGCAGGATCATTTTCGAAAAACATCGATCGATTCGAACCCTAAAAACCTATCCCCGTCAAACGACAATTTCACGACCCACGGCATGAGCTCGCGGATCTCCTCGAAACGATTGTAATCGAACGCGGAATCGAAGTAATTCACGATCAAGGAAAGCGCGGTGCCGTGACTGCCGACGACCATGTTCTCGCCCGGATGCTCGGCGAGCAGGCGCTTAAGTGCGCGAATGTTACGGTCTTGGACCTCAGAAAGGCATTCCCCGCCGATCAGGCGATGCGAAAAATCCATCCACTGGTCGTGGTAAAACAACAGCAGGTCCCGGACCGGGGCGGTGCTTACTTTTCGCTCCCGAAAATCATCAACGAACGTCACCTCATGTCCGAACCGGTCCGCGAAATCCCGGATCGTGTCCACCGAACGAGTGTAGGGGCTCGAAAAAACCCGGTGGATCTCCTTGTCGGCCAGATATTCCGTGACCCGGGTTCTGTCCCGAAGTCCCTTTGGGGTCAGTTCCCGGTATTCAACATCCGGGTTATCGAAGTTCGGCTCCGCGTGCCGCACAAAATACACATTTGTCACTCGGGGATCCTCCTGAGAATAAAATACATCGGGGCCGCCTGTCCTCCGCTGCGATCCGGCTCGATCCGAACGTTCGGATCAGAAGAGGACGGCACGGAGGAGGCGGTTGCCCGATGTGTTCGTTGTGATTGCCGAGAGCGGTTAAACCTTCACGACAGCCTGAGCCACCGCAACCGCGACGGCGACGGTCGCGCCGACCATC
>JAFGGR010000147.1 GCA_016930475.1 Clostridiales bacterium
ATGGATTGGTAAATGAAGTATTCGTGCTTAGGTAGTAGACGGTAAAGCCAGAGGTACAATTATTAAACACGGAGGTACCCATGGTAGGAGCATTTCCGTAGAAATAGGAATTGCTCAGGTTGGTGCACAACTCAAACGCACTATCCTCAATGCTTGTCACACTATCAGGGATTGTGACGCTTGTCAGACCCGTGGAATGAAACGCCATCTTACCAATACTCATCAGAGTATTCGGTATGGTGACGCCGGTTAACCCCAAGATATTGTAAAAAGCTTCCTCCTTTATATCCATAACACCATCCGGTATGATGACTATTCCTGTTTTGCCGGCCGGACAACTAATGAGCGTTGTTTTGCTCTTGTTGTACAAGATACCCGACTCACTTGCGAAATCCGGGTTGGCAGCCGAGACATTTATCGCCGTCATCGAATAGCATGACTGAAACGCCTCGTCACCGATAAAGGATACTTTACTCGGAATGGTTATGCTTCCCATGCCTTCACACCAATGGAATGCATCGCTGCCGATGTATGTTAAGTTATCGGGCAATGTGATGTTGCCGGTCAGGCCGTCACACCCCTCAAATGCACTCGCGCCAATACTCGTTAACGTGCTCGGGAAAGAGACGCTGGTTATTCCCGCCACATTAGAAAACGTATTATTCGCGATACTGGTAATTCCTTCAGGTATTGTGATTGGCCCGCTCAATGCTCCCGGACATTCCAGGAGCGTCGTTTTGCTCTTGTTATATAAGATTCCCGATACGCTTGCATAATTTGCATTGCCGGGGGCAACGTTTATCGCCGTTAAAGAACTGCAATAAGTAGCGATGCTTCCGCCGATACTTGTTACACTGCTCGGAATTGTGATGGTTAACAAGTCCTCACAAAAGACAAAGGCCGACTCACCGATGCTGACTACTCCTTCCGGAATCGTGATGCCTGTTAAGCCGCTAACGGCAAACCCCCGATACCCTATCGTTTCCAGACTGCTCGGAAGAGCAATGCTTTTCAGACTGGTACACCATTCAAATGCAGAATCGCCGATATGCTCCAGATTACTCGGTAACTTAACGCTTGTCAGACCGGAACACCCGTTAAACGCATTCCAATATATATGCGTTATACTGTCCGGCAATGTGACACTTGTCAGTCGCCATTTATTTTCAAACGCCTGAAATAATATTTCTTTTACTGTTCTTCCATCAATAATCGACGGGATGGTCAGATCTGTTTCACTGCCGGTGTATCCGGTAATCGTTACCGTTCCGGTACTCTCTATGGTGTACTCATAACCATCGTAGTTCAGAGCGGAGACCTTGAAGGGGAGGATCGACACAAGCATACAGGCAATAAGTATTGTTACGGTCAATTTCTTGATCATCTGTAAAATCTCCTTATTTCCTTAGACCCATTAAAAATTAATACAATTATATCGATTATACAACGCAATCATGTATGTTATCAAGCGATTATTACCTCAGGATAATTTTATACCCTATAGTCATTTACGAATCGAGTATTGAAAAAAAACAGTAGTATTGATACCATCCAAGAAAAATATAACGGGCACTGTGATAGGAGATAAAATGACGTTAGTAATTGTTGGGCCGGTAATCATATTGATCAGTTTGATTTTCAAGTTTTTTCCGCCAAAGAAGATCAACTGGTTTTATGGATGGCGATCAAGATTCTCGATGATGAATCAAGGTGTCTGGGAAGAGGCACAAAGATACGGTGCCCATTTACTGATTCTTGGCGGATGTGCGCTGTTGATTATTGGGCTTGTGGAGAAATTCCTCTTGCAAAGTAACAGCGAATGGGTCACTTTGATTTCTTTGGTGATCATTTTTGCCGCAATTTTTGTCGTCGGTGAAAGTCATCTCAAGGCTTTATTCGAAAAGGACGGGACAAGACGGAGTTGAGGTAGGGCCGTTACAAATGACTGCTCGATATTCGGGTGGCAAGGCGAAGGTGGAAATAGAAATAAGAAGTTCATAAGGAACGTGTTCATGGCGAAAAAACTATCCGAAATGACGAACGAAGAACTCTGGCAACTCTTTCCGATCGAGCTGTGCGCACATCGGTCAAGTTGGGCGGCTCAGTACGCGAGAGAAGAGGCGCGCCTCCTGCCGGTCCTTTTGCCCCTGCGCCTCGCGCGGATCAGTCATGTCGGAAGCACGGCGGTCGGGAGCATCTGCGCCAAACCGATCATCGATCTATTGGTCGAACTCGAAAAGGGCGCGGATATGAGCGCCGTCGAAGCCGCGCTCATCGGAGCCGGATACCGGGCGATGTCTCGTGAACCCAAACGGATCTCCTTCAATCGTGGATACACGGAACAGGGCTTCGCGGAAGAGGTGTTTCACCTGCATCTGCGATTTTCGGGCGACAATGACGAGCTGTATTTCCGGGATCTCCTCCGTGAACGGCCGGACGTCGCGCTTCTTTACGAAAACTTGAAGAAGCGGCTCAAGAAGAAGTATACTCATAACCGCGACGCGTATACGGACGGGAAGACGGAGTTCATCCGGCGGTATACGGAAGAGGCGAAGGGGATGTATCCCGGCCGTTACGATTGAATCCTCCCGCTCTTCGCCCGTGATGGAACGGGGTCGAGCGGATTTACGGCAGAGAAGCACCGGCAGGGAGACATCATGCATCGAATTTTAATCATTGAGGACGACGGAGGGATCGCGCGGGCGATCGCGGAACAGGCTGGGAAGTGGGGGCTTTTCGCGCGTCCGGTAGAGGATTTTCGGGCTGTGATGAATGAGTTTTCCGAGTATGACCCGCATATGGTCCTGATCGATATCGGGCTTCCTTTTTTTAATGGCTATCATTGGTGCGGGGAGATCCGCAAGGTCTCCAAGGTCCCGGTCATTTTCATCTCCTCGGCGTCGGACAATATGAATATCGTGATGGCGATGAACATGGGCGCGGACGATTTTATCGTGAAACCTTTCGATCAGAGCGTGCTGATGGCTAAGGTCCAGGCGCTCCTGCGGCGCGCATACGATTATGTCGGCGCGCTTCCGGTCCTTTCGTACCGGGGCGCGATCCTGAATACCGGAGACAATACACTGACGGTCGGCGACGAGCGGATCGAGCTCAGCAAGAACGAATATAGGATCCTGCTGGCACTGATGGAGAACAAAGGCAGGATCGTCCGTCGGGACGCCCTGATGGAGCGCCTCTGGGCGACCGAGAGCTTCGTCGACGAGAACACGCTGTCGGTCAACGTCAATCGACTCAGAAAGAAGCTCGACGCGGCGGGACTTCAGGACTTTATCGCGACGAAGGTCGGACTCGGCTATATCATTGAATAGGATCGGAGGTCGCATGCGGTTTTTTGCGGATTATTTGTCGAAAAAGGCGAAGCCGATCCTGGTGTTTATCGTTTTTTCCGCCATTTTCTGCGGCTCCTTTATTCTCTATCGTCTGCCTGTCGAGTCGGCCGTTTACCCGGCCTTTATCTGTGCATTGATTGGTCTTGCGCTTTTGCTTTTCGATGCTCGAAAAGCATATCAGAAGCACATGCGTCTTCGTGAATTGCTCGCGCTCTCCTCCGAGCTCCTTCGGGATTTTCCCGAGCCGGCAACGATGGACGACGAGGACTATCAGGCGATCATCGGGATGCTGAGGGACGAGCGGATCCGTCGGGAAAACCGCTCGGAAGAGCGCTTTTCGGAGATGATCGATTACTATACGCTCTGGGCGCACCAGATCAAGACCCCGATTGCATCGATGCGGCTCCAGCTCCAGAACGACGATTCCGATTCCGCCCGGCACCTCCTCGAGGATCTGTTCCGGATCGAGCAATACGTCGAGATGGTCCTGTGCTATTTAAGGCTGGACTCGAATTCGACCGATTATGTTTTTCGGCAGGTTCCGCTTGACGACGTGATCCGGCAGGCGCTCAAGAAATACGCCGCCATGTTTATCCGAAGGAAAATCAGTCTCCGCTACGAGCCGGTTCGTAGAACGGTCACCACCGACGAAAAGTGGCTGCTTTTCGTGGTCGAGCAGGTGTTTTCCAACGCATTGAAATACACGCCTGTGGGAGGGGTCATTACGATCGAGGCGGAGGGCGTCGAAGGTGAACCCGTAAGCGGGGTCATTGCGATCGAGGCGGAGGGCGCCGAAGCTTCCGACGGAGCCAAAATCGCCGGAACAAAGAATTC
>JAFGGR010000148.1 GCA_016930475.1 Clostridiales bacterium
AACGCTATCTGGAGAGTGAATATGTGGAAGGCAAGAAGAGCTTCGAGGGATCGATCGCGATGCTCGTGGTCTCTTTTGTCGCGGTCCTCGTCATCCTGGCGGTAATGGGCCCCAATCAATGGTTTGAATATATTCCGACCGCGATCACAACGGCGATCGTCTGCACGCTGGTGGAGCTTTTTACCAAAAACGGAATGGACACGATCACCTGCCCGTTGGCGGCGGCCTGTGTCCTGATCCCGATGCTTTCCACGCTGGAGCGCATCGTCGGCTAAGCAAGCGATCTATAAAAAGGGAAGGCAAGACGATGTCGCTTTGCCTTCCATTTTTGATTGATAAATATTCGAATTGCGTATTAGCCTCCGAAGAATCCTTCCGCGCCGCCGACGTTATAAAGGCCGAAGAAAGGGAGGGTCTCGGGAACCGCGTCGGCCGCCCACACATTGGGCATGCTGACCCAATCGATGAATTCTTCGGGCAGATCGGCGGTCGGTCGACCGGGCAGATACAGCAGGAATTCGTCCGGATTGGTCATGCCGTAGGGGTCGGATGTGATGATCCGCACTCCGTCCTCGATCCGCTCGGAGCCGATCTCGCCTTCCTGATCCAAATACTCAAGCCGCATGGAATATTCAAATTCGCTGACCTTCTGAATATCGGCAAATTTACCGCTGAACGCGCACTCGTACATCGTGCCGTTGGGGTAATCTTCGCCGGTATCGCCCATGTCCGAATCCATATAGTATCCCTCAAACGTTCCGTCCGGTCCGATCGAAAGGCTTGTTGCCCAACCGCCGACCCCGGACATGAAAAGAAATTCGACCGGCAATTCGGGAAGGAGGGCAGCCGGTTCGGTGGCCGGTGGTTCGGTGGCCGGCGGCTCGGTCTCGACAACGGGCTCGGTGACTGTTATCTCGGGTACGGTAGGTTCAGTGACGGAAGGCTCGGTCTCATCTTCGTCGTCATCATCCCGATCTTCTGTTTTTTCCGAACGATTCTCTGCCTCTTCGTCTCGTTGGATCGTGAAGCCGTCAACGCATCCGACGAGGCCGATCAATAGGGAAAGAGCGATCAAGATCAATAAAAAGCGCTTCATTTCATGCATGCTCCTTTTCGAAAAATATCAGAGGGCAAGCGGCTTCCGGCCGGAGGGGAATTAACGGACGATTGCCGCATACCCCTTAGTAGTAAACATCAATTAAACTAAAATGTCCACTTGAAACCGGAACACAGTCGTAGTTTCCGCAGGGTTTATTATATCAAATTACAGAGCATTATATAGACGAACATCTCTCATCCGAGTATACTGAAATTGGTACTCACACTTGATCCAAGAACCGAAGGGAGAATCGTTTATATGCGATATGAGATTGCACAAAATTTCCCGAAGGACATGATTTTCGGGGAGCCCGGACCGCTGATTTCGCTTTATCAGCCGACCCACCGGTCTTTTCCGGAAAACAAGCAGGGCCCGATCGTTTTTAAAAATCTACTTCGGAAACTCGAGAGTTCGCTCGCTCAGCGTCCGGACGGCGACAGCTCCGAAGCGATCATGAAGCCGTTATACGAGATCCGGGACGACTCGGATTTTTGGATGCACACCCTCGACGGGATCGCGGTTTTCGCATCGCAAAACCGCTGTGTCGTCTACCTTCTTCAGACGCCGGTGAAGGAATACGCGGTCGTCGCCGAGCGTTTTCACATCAAGCCGCTGATCCGGGTGTTTCAGTTCACCGAGGAATACCAACTATTGGGGCTGAGCCGCGAAAACTTCAGCATTTATCAGGGCAATCGTTTCGGGCTTGAAGAACTCCCGTTGCCTCAGGACGCACCCCGAACGATGAAGGAAGTGCTTGGCAGTGAACTGTCGGCGCCGTATTTATCCCACGGATCCTACGGCGGGGCCGGCGGAACGACGATGTACCACGGTCACGGAGATGTCAAGCAAGAAATCGACAAAGACACCGAGAAATATTTCCGATATGTAGACACGTTCGTTTTCGAGAACTACTCGAAAAGCGCCAAACTGCCGCTGATTCCGGTCGCGCTCAAGGAGTACCATTCGGATTTTCGAAAAATCAGCAATAATCCGTATCTTTACGAAAAGGGCATCCATAAATCCGTCGACGGAATGGATCCGGACGAGCTCCTGGAGCGGACGCGTGCGATCATCGACGAGATCCATTCGGAACGCATTCGCAAAGCCACCGAATCCTTCGCGAAGGCTGAGGCGGGATCGATGGGGTCGTCGGATCGCAGTCGAATCGTCCGGGCCGCGTTTGAAGGCCGGGTCGAGACGTTGCTGATCGAAGCGGACCGGAACGTGCCGGGAAAAATCGATTTTGAGACCGGAAAGGTCGAGTCGGGCGACATCGACCACCCGCAATTCGACGACATTCTGGACGATTTGGCGGAACTGGTCTTGTCCAACAATGGCACGGTACTTATTCTGGATCAAGAAGCGATGCCCACAGACACCGGCGTCGCCGCGATTTACAGATATTAGTAGGGGGGCCCCGGGAAGCGAACGATCTATACCCTGTCCGCGTATTTCAGGCGAGATATGCACACGCAATAAACTACATGTTATAGTGAATTTAGCGTGGGTTTCCTGCTCGCTTGAAATTGCGAGCATCATTCAGAGGATCGAAAATCGATCAAAATAATCGGTACGTATCTTGTCTGACACAGAAGACGCGGAAAACATGAGCGTCCTTTTCGGGATGTTGAATCCGTGAGTTAAAGTCACCTATATAAACATACCCGGAAATCGTGATGATTATATACAAAAGATCATGGATCGGCGTCCTCAAAACAAAGAGAAAACCTTAACGATGCCGGATTCCCCGAACGCCACGGGGTTTGTCTGGTGTTTTGCGTTGAATCCTTAATGCGCGAGTTTTTCGGCGGGCAAGACTTCTACGAGGCCTTCGCCGAGGCCGCGCCGCTATGGAACGGGAAAATCATCCGGAGCACCGACGAGATCATCCTTGAGCAGTTGATCGATCCGCTGAACCGATACGCATCCGGGGAACTCAGCAAGGAAGAGGCGCTGGCAATCTTCGAGGAGAACGTGGAGCTGGAAGTTTTGAAAAAACCGTGAGCGATCGGCGCGTGGTCGTTGATTTTTCCCCCAATAGCATTAAAACACCGAATCATGATTCGGCGAAATACGATTCGATTAAAGCGAAAAGGACTTGGACGTATCAACGACCTTCTTATAAACGCTAATCCCGCGACCCCAACTGTCCCACGAATGTCTCATCGCTCTGTCTACACTTACACTTTATTTCACCAATCAATTCATGCAATGTCGTGCAGGGATTCATATCGGACGGCTTACATTTTCCGTTATTAAGGTGTTCATTGTATCGTCTGTTCGCAATCTCGACCGCATTTGATTCATTTCCGATTTTGCAGAGCGTTTCGTATATCTTAAAGTCGGATTTGTCATAAAAATACCCGGTTTCTTTCTGGAAGGAATTACTAAAATTCTTGCAACAGCAAACCGAATCCATCGTAGTCGGCATTTTACCGAGATATGCATGAAACCATATTTCGATACACGGGTTGGACCACCCGACATGAATTCCTTTTCTGTCAGCTTCCTCGATGATGCGATCATATTCCTTGACCTCATCTCTGTCGAAAACGATCCAGAGATCCGCAAACTGTGGGCTCTCGGACTTGACCCGAAGAGCCTCGTCCAGAAGGTGATTTGTCGAAATGTTCCGGATCACATTTATCTTTAGTTTACGCTGTAAATCAGATGAAAGAGAGCTCTTCAGTCCGGTCAGATAGTTGTACTCCGTCTTCTCGGTGTCCGTCACGATAATGTAGTGTCCCAACAGCGGAGCGCGCGTCCCGATTTGTCGGGAATGAGGTTTTCGATTTGCTTTTCGACCCGCCATGATCTACTCCTCTTTCAAAACTCTGAAGTGATCCATCGCCGGGATCGCACCATACTTTCCGAGCAGATAATTCTTGAGGTAATTCTCATCCTTTCGGATTTTTGAGCCTTCATCGCTTGCAAAATCAGCAAGAGAGTAAAGAGAAGACACGCCATCATCGGATTTTTCGGTAAACCAAATCTCGTCGCGCCTCAAGAGATCATTGTCCAACTGCCAGGCATCATGCGTGGTGAAAATGAGTTGGGCGTGATTCTTGTTGATTTCCGGATTTAAAAAGGTGAGTATAAACGTGCGAACCATCAGCGGATGGAGGCGCGCGTTCAATTCATCGACGAACAGAACACCGCCGGATTTAAGGACCTCCTCGAGCAGGGGAAAGAGCGCGAACATTTTGAGCGTACCGGCGGATTCCTGCCTGAGAGGGATAAAAGTTGTTTCATCGGAGTTGAGTATTTGATGTTCGGCGTCGATTTTTACATGTTTTCTCTTATCGTCGTCCGTTCCTTCGATTACTTTAGTACTAAATCCAACGATCGATTTGTCAAAAGATGAAAAATACTTTACTACCCGATCCTGGACTTTCTTATCCGAGGCAAAACTTTCAGGTAATTGGACGGAGAGGAACAGATTCGTTTCGGGCCGTCCAAAGTCGGCGAACTCATTTTCGGTGAACCAGTCACGGACAAACTTCAACATATCGATCTTGAGTTTGGCGCCGAGTGAAACCACTAAGGCTTTTTTCTCGAGAGCAACCTTAATGTTCTCCTGAGTCCTTTTCGGGAGCCCGGACAAATCCAGAATATTCTCGTCTTCATTACGATAGAAGATCCTTCGATAATTGTCTCGAGAAGTCTTGGCGCGATCGTTCAGCCATTCTTCTCGGACGCCATCCTGATTCACGGAAAACCCGTAGTTATATAGGCGCGCTCCGGAATCTTCGGAAGCGGAAAAATAAACTTCGAATGAAGACTCGGCATCCTTGGTTTTGGCATCGAAGAGGAAGGGTGTCGGCGACATGAAACGTGGTCCCTTTGCATCTGCCGTGTCCTCATCGCCGAACCCGAACGAATAGACGACAAATTCGCTCATGTATTGGATCGCCTCGATCACATTCGATTTTCCGCTCGCGTTTGCACCGAAGATCGCGGCGATCGGCAAAACTCTCTCGTTACCGATCTTCACGATATGATGATCATACTCGGTAACCGGGGCGGCACTCATATCCAACGTGGTGTCGTCTCGAAAAGATTTAAAATTCTTAAAGTTGAATTGCAGCAACATATCATCAGCTCCTTTGTGGTCGTCTCTATGTTCATTCTACCCCAAATATTTCAATAATCAACACCCGTTTGAGAAATATTCACATATATGCGTAGGTATTCGCGCACATTATAGATAATTTTGTCTTCAAACGATCAACGAGTATTCGATTTGCGAAAATTTCACGGAAGCTCTCTGCCGGACCTGCGGGATGATGTGAAGGAGCTGACGGCGTCCAAGTACAAATTGAATCGTTAATACTTTGAAAACCTTTTCGTCGTTCGCGTGTATTATGATAAAAAGATAACGGGACACGGAAGGATGGATTTTGTGGCGAATAACAGAATTCTCGTCGTTGAGGATGATCCGGCCATATCGGACGGAATTGCCGTTAACCTTTTATACTCCGGCTACGATCATGTCTTGTTCAGAGACGGAAACGCGGCGGCGCAGGCGCTTTTACACGATCATTCCTTTGATCTTGCGCTTCTGGATATCATGCTTCCGGGGTTGGACGGATTCGCGTTATATGATCACATTAAAAGGTACAATATCCCCGTCATATTTATCACGGCAAAGACCGACTCCGCTTCCGAGATCAAATGCCTTCTGAACGGAGCGGAGGACTATATCGTCAAGCCTTTTGATGTGATGACGCTTTTGGTTCGCATCGAAAAGGTCTTGGACAGGGCGGGAAAGTTGGATCAGATTCTGCGCTTTTCGGACATCACCATCGACCTTCTGCAGCATGTCGTCCGAAGGAGTGATGAGGAGATCCTTATGAAACCGATGGAATTTGAGGTGTTGGTCTTGCTTGCCCGGCACAAGAATCGAACGATCCCGCGCGACAAGATACTCAACGAGGTCTGGGGTACGGACTTTTTCGGCGATACGCGGACCGTCGATGTTCATATCGCGAACATACGAAAGAAGCTCGGTGTGGACGGTCTGATCAAGACGATCCCCAAATACGGATATCGTTTGGAGGGCTGATCGGTGCGATTATCTCGAAAAGTATCCCTCATCAGCATAACGGTTTTGCTTCTGGTCTTTGTGGTCATCGGCGCAGTGCTCTTGAGTTACGCGAAGGATCAGATCATCGGACATACGAGCGGCCAGGCCCAAGCGGAGCATCGGAATCTGTATACCTCGTTTGCGGATATGACCGGGTATTATTTGGCGGACGAGACAGCCCGGCGGTTCAACGAACGCTGGTGATCTATTGCTTTTCGCGATTTGCGACGGATACTTCCGTATTGATCCAAGACGGGGAGACCTTGTATACAAGAACCACGCTGGATCCCGCTCAAATATTGCCGCTTCGGATCGGGGACGAGCAGAAGGTTTTTTTGGGCGAAGTCGAGGGCCGAAACATCCTTCTGGTCGGTCGGATGGTGTCCGTCAATGACAGTGTTTACAGCGTCTACCGGGTCGAGGATATCACGTATATCTATAACAACATTCGTCAGATGATCGTTCGCTTTATACTGATCGGCATCGCGGGCGTCCTGATCGGCACACTGCTGATTTTGTCGCTGGTGTACCGATTGACCCGACCGCTTTTCAAACTGAAGGAAGCCAGCGCCCGGATCGCGCAGGGCGAATACGATATCCGTGCCGACATCCATACTCAAGATGAAGTCGGCGAGCTCGCGCAGGATTTTAACGCGATGGCGGACGCCGTTAAAACGCATATCGACAAGCTGACCGACATGAACGAGCGACAGAGTCTTTTCATCAGCGGGCTGACGCACGAGTATAAGACGCCGATGACTTCGATCCTCCTTCACAGTGAAACCCTTCTTACCGCGGATCTGGACAAGAAATCGATGGAAAATTCGCTGGCACACATCCACGATCAGTGCCGATTTCCGTCGCCTTCGCAATGAAGCTGGAGGTTGCGTTGGGGATTGAGGCGTCGTTCTGGATCCGGCTGCAAGCCAATTATGATCGGGCACTCATAGAGTTCGAGGAAATAAACGGCATCACGGACGACGAAATCGCCATTACTGAGCGCCTTCAAGAGATCATCGAAAACGGCTGTTCCGCGGGGTGGTTGACAAAGACCGACGATCCGATATCGCGCGTCCTGGAGCTTCGTCGGAAACTTGGTATCAGCAATCTGCTCGCGATCCCGAACTTGCCTCGAAGAGGCGCTTTTCGGGCACAGGCCAAAGAAGAAGCGACGGATCCCTATGTTTTCTATGCCGGACAAGCTTTCTCCGAATGGATCGGACGCATTGGGCAGGCGGAATATATTCCGGGCATCGAAAATCTCAAAGATAAGCTTCCGGCGATCAAGGAAGTGATGTTCGCGGAAGGTGAGAAGTAAAGGCACAACTCGAGAGCGCCGGATAAGATTGGAAATACCGACGAATCCAGCCGCTTCAGTGATTTTCGAGGAGAGCATCGCGAGAGAAGTGCTTCAGAGCCGGTCTTGAGGCGTGACGGGTCTGCTCGCCTCCTCGTACTCCCGGATCGTCTTGTTCAGCCGATAAACGGTGACCACCTGCTCCACGGGATAAATGGACATCCGCTTGAAAAACTCCGCCGCTTCCTCCGAAATCACTTTATCCGTCTGACCGCGCTTGATGGCTAATCGCGTATAGAAGGCGGCGCTCGCCTGAATCGCCGCGATGGCGGCGGCGTTGATGATGATGAAAAGGAAATAGTCCGAGATCACGGCCGATCCGCGGCTCATCGCAGAGAACGCGGAATAATTCATAACCAATGAGGCGATAATCACGAGAAGAAGTGCGCCGAGCGTGAGTTCGAGCACGCCAGCAACCACCGAGTAGGCGATGACCCTCTGAAGGAACCGTTGGCTGAGAAGACCGGCCGGCAGTTTTCGATAGAAGCGCGCCGCGTCGAGCATCGCGCATAAGATCACGAAAAAGAGGAGGAAATAGAAGACAGAGGCGTTGGTCGAGAGCCTTCTAATTGGCCAGTTAATTGGCCAGTCAGTGCTTCGAAAATAGAGGGCATATTCGACTATTCCGATCGGGATCAAGGAAAGAATCACATACCAGGAGAATACGGTGGTTAAACCGAGTGACGCACCAAAGAAACCCGGGATCGGAAGTTTCCGCTTCACAAAAACACGCTTAGAAGAACCGACCTGCGTGTTCGGATGGTAGCTCCGTTCCCGGGACGACAAGATCATCGAGCTGATGATATCCAGGCCACAGCACAACTGCATCACCAAATGCAGGGAAAACTCTCCCCCGGAGATCGCATTTTGCTTCTTTAAAGCGGCCAGTCCCGAAATCACATGAAGCGAAGTCGTCAGATTCAGAAGAAGTGCGGTAAACACGGTCGGAACGATCGGCATCATCAGTTCCCCTCCGTGATCAGCGTTGGGGTCTCCGTTTTTGAGAAATTGAAGGAGTATAAAAAAGATCAGGATCGGCCAAACAATGAAAGCCACCCGATACATGCTGCAGCGCGAAAAATATCGCCCGTCCACGTCCTGTTGCCCCGACACTGCGTCCGCGATCGCCAGAACCGAAAAAATCGCAGCCAATACGAAAAGAACGAAAATCGCGACGAACCCCAAAATATACAGATAAAACGACAGAAACGCACCGGCAATCAAATAAGCAAGTATAAGAAGCGAAAACAGTCTCTTATCCATTCGCCGCTCCCCCCCGAATGAGAATACGTTTACATTGTAATATTATGCGTGACCCGCTCGAAAAGCAAGTCCGTGCAACTTTGCGTTCGCTCCGAAAACGCGCATAATAAAAATCCTCTGACAACATTTTTCTCCCCATCCGCCCCAACTGGCTTAAGGTTTATAGAATAAATATGAAAATATCTTTACAAGTAGTGTTCACGAAGCATATAATCATGACATGTAGTGATTAGTTTGATAATATTGCGCAATGAATAAGGAGGCAGGTCATGCAACGTACTCGATCGATTCGGTTTTTATCTATTTTGATCAGTCTTATACTGATGATCGGAATGATCAGCATCAGTCAAGGGAAAGTTCTGGCGGACACGGATGCTGCGACGGGACTAATGTATGAAATCGAGAATGGTGAGGCTACTATAACTGCGTTTAATGAACCGACAGGATTTGACGGCGCGCTGATCATTCCCGAAACGCTTGGGGGGGTTCCGGTCACAACGATCTGGGACGCGACCTCCGGATCTTCAGTAACAAGCATCACCATACCGAAAAGTGTGACTTGGATCTATGATAATTTTGATTTCTGCGAGAAATTGACATCGATCAACGTAGATCCGGCGAACACAGTATACAAAAGTATAGATGGCTTATTGTATTCAAAAGACGGAACCGAATTGATACGTTGTCCGATGGGTAAGTCCGGTAGCATCGTGATCCCGAATAGTGTAACGGTCATCATGGGGAATGTGTTCGATTTCTGCGCTAACATTACGAGCATCACAATCCCGGACAGCGTAACGAGCTTCTACCCCACATGTCGTTTCTGCTCTGCCTTGACAGAAATCGATGTAGATGGAGCGAATCCTTTATACAAGAGTGTGGAGGGCATCGTATATTCAAAAGACGGAACCGAATTGATCCGTTGTCCGGAAGGTAAGTCCGGTATCATCACGCTCCCGAACGGTGTGACGAGCATCGGTATGCTTGCGTTTGAGAATTGCTCAAACCTGACAGGCATCACCATCCCGAGCGGTGTGACGTGCATAGAGGATTTTGCATTTGCCGATTGCTCTGCACTTACGAGTATCACGATCCCGGACAGTGTAATGATCATAGGAGATTTTGCATTTGGCGGATGCTCTACACTCACGACCATCAACATCCCGGGCAGTGTTATGTCTATCGGAATCGGTCCGTTTGTTGCTTGCTCCGGCCTGACAGCAATTATAGTTGATCCGGCGAATACAGCATACAAAAGCTCAAATGGCATATTGTATTCTAAAGATGGGACCCGGTTATTGAATTGTCCCGGAGGAAAGTCCGGTAACATCCCAATCCTGAACGGTGTGACGACTATCGATACTTATGCTTTTGCCGGTTGCATCGGTCCTGCGAGCATCACGATCCCGGACAGTGTGACGAGCATCGGAGATAGTGCTTTTTCCAGATGTACCGGTTTGACGAGTGTCACCATCCCAGACAGTGTAACGAGCATCGGGGCGCTTGCATTTGCCAAGTGCACAAGTCTTACGAGCATCACGATCCCGGACAGTGTAACGAGCATCGCATATCATACATTTAGCCAATGTACAAGTCTTACGAGCGTTAAAATCCCGAGTAGTGTTATGACTATTGGAGACCAGGCGTTTTTTAATTGCACGAGTCTGACAAGCATCAACATCCCGAGTAGCGTTACGGCTATTGGAGACCGGGCGTTTAATTCTTGCATTAATCTGACTTCTGCCTACTTCTTCGGCGATGCGCCAACGATGGGAGAAGATGTTTTTGATAACTGTGGTTTAAGGTTGATAAGCGAAAACTATTATGACGATACTTCTTATTTTGTCGCATATTACTTGAGTGAAAAAACAGGGTATGCCAGTCTTTGGAACGGATATTGGGCGACTACCTTCAATTTGGGCGTTTATTACCAGACCCACGTTCAGGATGTCGGCTGGCAGGCCTATGTCAGCAACGGAGCGGTCTCCGGAACCAGTGGAGAATCGAAGCGCCTCGAAGCCATTCGCATCAACCTGTTACTTGAGCAAGGCGGAATCGAGTACCAGACCCATGTCCAGGATATCGGCTGGCAGGGCTGGGTCACAGATGATGCCTTGAGCGGAACGAGCGGACAGTCCAAGCGCCTCGAAGCGATTCAGATCCGCCTGACGGACGAAGCCGCAGACGAGTACGATGTCTACTACCGCGTCCATGCACAGAATATGGGCTGGATGGGTTGGGCGAAGAACGGTGAATCCGCCGGGACCGCCGGCTATTCGTACCGCTTGGAAGCGATCGAAGTGAAGTTGGTCGCAAAGGGCGGAGCCGCCCCCGGAACAACGGTGAA